>JAQGJY010000375.1 GCA_028290325.1 Tardiphaga sp. | reverse complement strand
GTGACCCTGACAAGGGGCGGAGCTCCGCAGATCGTCAAAAACGCCGGGCTGGTCGGGCGGGAAGCGACGCTCGTCGGAGCAGGTGACGCGCGCACGCGCGCGAAGCGACCGTCGGATTCGAGCCGATCCGGCACGGCGCGACCGATCCCGCCAGACACGGTGGCGAGATCCTTAGGCTGGAGTGAGCTCAGCGACTTCCCGTAGTGTTCTTTGCGGCCTTTTTGGCGGGCGGCTTATCAGCGGGCTTGCCGATGACGCCTTCGCGTTTCTTGATCGCATGATAATAGGCCCACCACAGATGCGCCGCCGCTCCGCGCAGGGGCCGCCAGGGCTCGGCCACAGAGGCCATCTGCTTGACGGTCGGACGCGCCTTGAGACCAAGACCGACGCGGATCGCCTCCTGCACCGCCAGATCGCCGGCCGGCCAAGCGTCGCCATGGCCAAGGCAAAACAGCAGATAGACGTCGGCGGTCCACGGCCCGATGCCCGGCAGCGCAGTCAGGGTGTGGTGCGCGGCGTCGGCGTCCTCCTCGGCGAGCACGTCGAGGTTGAGCCGTCCGGACGACAATTCCTTCGCGATATGTTTCAGCGCCTTGATCTTCGCCACCGATAGCCCGAGCCGGCCGAGCCGGTCGGCCCGGGCGCGGCCGACCGTGTCATGATGAAACGGATCGTAGGCGACGCTGAGCCGGCCCCAGATGGCGGCGGCTGACGCCACCGAGAGTTGCTGGCCGCAAACGATGGCGGCGATGCCGGCAAAGCCCGGTTCGCGCCGCCGCAGCGCCGGCATGCCGGACGCTTTCAGGATCGGTGTCAGACGCGGGTCGGCCCTGACCAGTTGCAGCACGGCGTCGTCGAGATCGGACTGGCTGTTGAGATGGACGGTCATTGCTCTAAAACCATCACGTCCCGCGAAAGAGAGCAATGCCACCCGTTTTCCGATTCGCCCCGAGCCCGAACGGTTATCTTCATCTTGGTCATGCGCGCTCGGCGCTGCTGAACGCCGATCTGGCGCGCGCGTCCGGCGGCCGGCTGCTGCTGCGGATCGAGGATATCGACATTGCGCGATGCCGGCCCGCGTATGTGCAGGCGATCTATGAGGATCTGCGGTGGCTTGGACTTGCCTGGGAGCAGCCGGTCCGTCGGCAATCCGAGCACATGACCGCCTATCGCGATGCGCTCGATCGGCTCGAGGCGATGGGTCTGGTCTATCCGGCGTTCGAAAGCCGCCGCGAGGTCGCGCATATGGTGGCTTCGCGTGGCGAGGCATGGCCGTTCGATCCGGACGGCGCGCCGATCTATCCCGGTTCGATCGATGCGATGACCGACAGCGAGCGTGCCGCCTTGATCGCGACCGGCGCCCCCTTCGCCTTGCGGCTGGATATGGTCGCCGCGAGGGCGAGGGCTGGCGATCTATTCTGGATCGAGCACGACGTCGGTCGCGTGATGGCCAAGCCGGAGGATTGGGGCGACGTCATTCTCGCGCGCAGGGATACGCCGACCAGCTATCATCTGGCGGTCGTGATCGACGATGCGCTGCAAGGCGTCACGCATGTCGTGCGCGGCCGCGATCTCTACTGGTCCACCAGTGTGCATCGTTTGTTGCAGGCCTTGCTAGATCTGCCGCAGCCGCACTACCGGCATCACGATTTGGTGCTGGACGATACCGGACATAAGCTGTCGAAATCGACCGATGCCACAGCGTTGCGGGTGCTGCGCGCGCGGGGCGTCACACCCGCCGATATTCGCCGTCGCGTAACTTTGCCTGTGGACTGACGCATCTCAACCATAATCCCACTGAATCGATGAGCTTGCGTGACTCCGGTCGTGGCGTCGGTCAAGGTGACGCCGGCCGGGTTGGGGGACACATGGCAAAACTTCCGCGTGCGTCGCGCTCGTCGCGTCCGCGCAAATCGAATTCGCGCAAATCCACGCAGCCGGCGATGGTCGAAACCGCGCTGGCGGCGTTCGCGCATGAGGTTCGCACGCCGCTGACCGGCATTCTGGCAATCAGCGATCTGTTGGCGACGTCCGATCTGGGCGAGCGCGAACGACGCTGGGTCGATACCATCAAGGCCGGTGCGGAGCACCTGGCCGATCTCGCGACCTTGTTTGTCGATGCCGCGCGCAGCCATTCCGCGTCAGGCCTGCCGATTCGCGACGACGTCTTCGATCTGCGCGCCCTGGTGCTCAAGGCCGGCGATTCGTTGGCCGGCCGCGCCGCCGCGAAGGGACTCGCCAGCAAAATCCAGATCGCCAAGACATTGCCCATGCACGTCACCGGCGATGCGATCCGACTGCGCGCGGCGCTGGAAAACCTCATCGACAATGCTGTGAAGTTCACGCCGTCCGGTCGGGTGTCGTTTAAGGTCTCGCGCACGCAAGACGCCAAGGGTTGGCTGGAGATCGCCTTTGCCGTCGCGGATAGCGGCATCGGCCTGACGCTGCCGGAGATCAAACGGCTGTTCAAGCCGTTCTCGCAGGCCAATGTCAGCATCGCGTCGCGGTTCGGTGGGGCGGGCCTGGGATTGTCGTCAGTGCGCCAGCTGGCGCGGGCGATGGGCGGCGACATCAAGGTCGAGCCGCGGCGCGGCGGCGGCGCGACGTTCCTGCTGACGGTCATGGTGCGGCCCGCGCCCACGCCGGAGACCAGCACCGACGCCGGTGACAGCGTCTCGGCGGCCCGCCAACCGCTGAAAATCCTGAGCGTCGAGGACAATCCGTTCGGCCGCGTCGTGCTCAACACGATCCTGACCGAGTTGGGCCACCAGACCGAATTCATCGGCCGGGGCGAGGCCGCGGCGGCGCGCATCAAGGACGGTGCATTCGACGCGGTGCTGATGGATATGGTGCTGCCGGGCATCAACGGCGTCGAAACGATCCGGCAAATTCGGGCGTTGAAGCGGCCGTGGCGCGGCATCCCGATCGTCGGCGTGTCCGGCCGGAGCGACGACGAGGCGATAGCGCGCGCCGCCGGGGCGGGGGCTTTCGTGGTTAAGCCCGTTTCTCCGAGGGCTCTAGAAGCTGCGCTGCTTGAAGCGAGACGCCTTTCGGCAGTCGCGACTTGATGATGGCGGCATTGAGCTCGCCGCCATAGACGAAGATCGCCGCGACCGCATAAAGAAACACCAGCGCGATGATGATCGACGATAGTCCCGCATACATCGTGACATAATTGCCGGCGAAGCGCGCCAGATACTGGCCGAACACGATGCCGGAAATCAGCGACGCCACCAACGTGAACAGGATGCCGGGCAGGATCTGCGTGAAGCTGCGGCGGCCGGCGGGCAGCCGTGCGTGCAGGATAAACAGGGCTGCGACCATCGCTGTCAGCGCGATGCCGTAGCGCGCGACGTTGAGCATGGATTCGTTGGATTCGATCATCAGGGGAAAATACCGCCGCGCGGTCTGCAGGATCAGCGGTCCGAGCACGATCAAAAACCCCATCACCAGCGACATGAAGGCGGCCACCAGGGTGTAGACGATCGATTCCAGCCGCAGCCAATACCAGCGGCGCGGCTCGATCACGGCATAAGCGCGGTTCAGCGCGACGCGCAGGCTCTCGACGCCGTTCGATGCAAAATACAGCGCCAGCACCAGGCCGATGGTGAGCGCATCGCCGCGCGGCGTCGTCAAAACATCATGGATCACGCCGGACAACGTGTCGGCAACCTGGATCGGCCAGATTTCCAGCATGATCTGTGCCGCCTGATCGGCGAGGTCTTTCGAGCCGAACGAACCGGCCAGCGCCGTCAGCACGATCAAGAAGGGGAATAGCGCCATCAGCGTCGACAGCGCGATATGGCTTGCGATCGCCCAGCCGTCGTCAGCGAGAAAGGTATAAAAAGCATCGAGGATGATATCGAAGATCGCGCGAAGCTGCCTCACGTTTCACCCTGACAAGAACCAGCAGATACTCAATGCAGTTGATCTAGCATCGATCAGTTACGCAACAAAGCGCGTGACGTTTTGCCCGTGTTCACAACGCGGCCATGCGGCGGGGCGATAGCGCGGGGCCGACTGCGATGTTATATCGCGGCGATGACATCCACATTAAGTTACATTGTGTTGCCCATCGCGGCCGGCGCGGTCGCGATCGTCTTGTTGATGGGCCTGTTCAACATGATGAAAGGCGGATCGCCGAACCGCTCGCAGACGCTGATGCGTTGGCGCGTGGTTTTGCAGTTCGTCGCCATCGTCATCACCATGGTGACGGTCTGGGCGTTAAGGAAGTAAACGATGGTTGTTCTCAACCGCATCTACACGCGCACCGGCGACGATGGTTCAACCGCGCTCGGCTCGGGCGAACGCCGGCAGAAATACGATCTGCGGGTCGCGGCCTACGGAACCGTCGATGAGACCAACGCCGTGCTCGGCACGGTGCGACTGCATACCGCCAATGCCGCCGATCTCGATGCCATGCTCGGCCGCATTCAGAACGATCTGTTTGATCTCGGGGCCGATTTGGCGGTGCCGCAACGCGCCGGAAAAGCCGAACGGCTGCGCGTGCTGTCGAGCCAGGTGGATCGACTTGAAAGCGAAATCGATCAGCTCAACGCGCCACTGGCTCCCCTGAATTCCTTCGTGCTGCCCGGCGGTAAGCCCGCCGCCGCTTATCTGCATGTTGCCCGGACGGTCTGTCGCCGTGCTGAGCGGATGGTCGTGGAACTCGCCGCCCAGCCCGACGAGCCGGTCAGCGAGGCCGCGATCCGCTATTTGAACCGATTGTCGGACTTTCTCTTTGTCGCAAGCCGGACAGTGAACGACAACGGCGCGGGTGATGTGCTGTGGGTGCCAGGACAGAACCGATAGCAAAACCCTGCGGTCGCCTCCGAGACCATGCGGTTTGCAGCGAAAATCGGTTTGCCGCGTTGACCGGGGATAGCCGGACCATTAGGTTCCGCGCCCAAGCTAAGACTCTAGCTGTTCCCAACCCCATTCTGATGACGAAAGAAGATCGATGAAGGTTCTGGTGCCGGTAAAGCGGGTGGTCGATTACAACGTCAAGGTTCGCGTCAAGAGCGACGGCTCCGGCGTCGAGCTGTCGAACGTCAAGATGTCGATGAACCCCTTCGACGAAATCGCTGTCGAGGAAGCCCTGCGCCTGAGAGAGGCCGGCAAGGCGACCGAGGTGGTGGTCGTCTCGATCGGCCCGGCGCAGGCGGCCGAGACCATCCGCACCGGCCTGGCGATGGGCGCGGATCGCGGCATCCTCGTGAAGGCCGACGGACTCGTCGAGCCGCTCGCGGTTGCCAAGATCCTCAAGGCCATCGTCGATGAAGAACAGCCGGGTCTGGTTATTCTTGGCAAGCAGGCGATCGACGACGACTGCAACCAGACCGGCCAGATGCTGGCCGCGCTGCTTGGCTGGTCGCAGGCGACCTTCGCCAACAAGGTCGTGGTCGACGGCGGCGACGTCACCGTAACCCGCGAGGTCGATGGCGGTTTGCAGACCGTCAAGCTCAAGGGGCCGGCGATCGTCACCACCGATCTGCGGCTCAACGAGCCGCGTTATGCCAGCCTGCCAAACATCATGAAGGCAAAGAAGAAGCCGATCGCCGACAAGAGCGCCGCCGATTACGGCGTCGATATTTCGCCGCGACTGGAAATCATCAAGACCTCCGAGCCGGCGGGCCGCAAGGCCGGCGTCAAGGTCAAGGACGTCGCCGAACTGGTGTTGAAGCTCAAGACCGAAGCTGGGGTGCTCTAATGCCGACATTACTGCTTGCCGACCACGACAACGCCACCCTCAAGGATTCCACCAACAAGGCGCTGACCGCCGCGACGGAAATCGGCGGCGAGGTGCATATCCTCGTCGCTGGTGAAAACGCGAGGCCGGCGGCGGAGGCCGCCGCGAAGCTCGCCGGTGTCACCAAGGTGCTGCTGGCGAACGACGCCTCCTATGCCTACGATTTGGCCGAGCCGCTGGCCGCCTTGATCGTGTCGCTCGCGCCGAATTACGACGTGCTGATCGCGGCCGCCACCACGCGCTCCAAGAACGTGATGCCGCGCGTCGCGGCGTTGCTCGACGTGATGCAAATCTCGGAGATCATCAAGGTCGTGGCGCCCGATACGTTCGAACGGCCGATCTATGCCGGCAACGCGATCCAGACGGTGAAGTCGAAGGACGCCAAGAAAGTCATCACCGTCCGCACCTCCACGTTCGCTGCGGCGGGCGAAGGCGGCGGTGCCGCGATCGAGGACGCAAAAGCGGCCGAAAATCCCGGTCTTTCGACGTTCGTCAGCGAAGACATGGCGAAGAGCGATCGTCCGGAGTTGACCTCGGCGAGGATCATCGTCTCCGGTGGTCGCGCGATGCAGAGCCGCGAGAACTTCACGAAGTACATCGAGCCGCTCGCCGACAAGCTCGGCGCCGGCGTGGGCGCCTCGCGGGCCGCCGTCGATGCGGGCTACGCGCCGAACGACTGGCAGGTCGGCCAGACCGGCAAGGTGGTCGCGCCTGAACTGTACATCGCGATCGGCATTTCCGGCGCGATCCAGCATCTGGCCGGCATGAAAGACTCCAAGGTGATCGTCGCGATCAACAAGGACGAGGACGCGCCGATCTTCCAGGTGGCCGATTACGGGCTGGTCGCCGATCTCTATCAGGCCGTGCCGGAATTGACCGAGGCACTGAAATAACCCTACCAACCCGCCGGTCCGGGGCTTAACGATCCGGGCCGGTATTTATGCGATAATGCGGCGGGACGCGATGGCGCTGGCCCGATGAGAGCAAGATGACGGTGATGATCAAGACAGTCGGCGTGATCGGTTCAGGTCAGATGGGCAACGGCATCGCTCATGTGGCGGCGCTCGGTGGTTTCGACGTGGTGCTGAATGACGTGTCGGCCGACCGGCTGAAATCGGCGATGGCGACGATCAACGGCAACCTGTCGCGGCAGGTGTCGAAAAATCTGATCACCGAGGACGTCCGACAACAGGCGCTCGGCCGCATCAGATCGTCCGACCGGCTCGACGGCCTCGCGGATTGCGATCTCGTGATCGAGACCGCCGTTGAAAAAGAAGAAATCAAACGCAAGATTTTCCACGACCTCTGCGCGGTGTTGAAGCCTGAGGCGATCGTTGCCTCCAACACCTCCTCGATGTCGATCACGCGGCTCGCCGCCACGACCGATCGCCCGGAGCGTTTCATCGGCATTCACTTCATGAATCCGGTGCCGCTGATGGAGCTGGTCGAACTCATTCGCGGCATCGCGACGGATGATGCGACTTTCGACGCGGCGAAGGATTTCGTCACCAAGCTCGGCAAGCAGATCGCCGTCTCCGAGGATTTCCCGGCGTTCATCGTCAATCGCATTCTGTTGCCGATGATCAACGAGGCGATCTACACGCTGTATGAAGGCGTCGGTAACGTCGAGGCGATCGATGCCGCGATGAAGCTCGGCGCCCATCACCCGATGGGCCCGCTCGAATTGGCCGATTTCATCGGCCTGGATACCTGCCTGTCGATCATGCAGGCGCTGCACGAGGGGCTCGCGGACTCGAAATATCGCCCCTGTCCGCTGCTGGTGAAGTATGTCGAGGCCGGCTGGCTCGGCCGCAAGACGCAGCGCGGATTCTACGATTATCGCGGTGAGAAGCCGGTCCCAACGCGATAATCTCACGTTTGGACGTGGTCGCGACATGCGTCGAAACGTCACCAAATCCATAAAAGCCCGTTAAGATTCCTCGCCTATCCTGCCACGCAGTTGGAGTATCGCGTATGGATATGACGTTGGTGGCCTCGGCGCTCGGCGCGAAAGCTGGCGCGGCGCAGATGCAGGTCGCACAGGCACTCATCAAGACAAGCGCGGACGCGGAGCGCTCGGCCGTGATGACGCTGCTCGGCGATGCGATTCAAAACAGCAATCCGCTGACGAACGTGCCCGCCGGCGTCGGCGGCAAGGTCGACGTCTCGGCGTAATGCCAGACGAGACCGTCACCATCCGCGAAAGCGGGTGGCCGCGTACGCCGGTCGATCGATTAGGCGGCTTTCGCGGGTGACGGCGGGAACGGATTGCGCCACGCCGGCAGTTCGTTGAGCCGGTCGTGCCAACGCGCGATCTGCGGATAATCGCCGAGTGGCAGTTTCATCTGCCCGGCATAAGGCAGCGATACCGCGACGGCGAAATCGGCGACGCTCAGGTCATCGCCGATGAGAAATTGGCGGCCGGTCAGATGATCGTCGAGCACACGGGCGAACTTGTGAAAGTCCGCCATCGCCGGATCGACTTCGGCCGGGTCCGGGTCGCCCATCCCGAACATTGATTTGATGACATGCTCGAAATACAGCGCGCCGGTGGCGCGGGTGAAATGATTCGCGTTCCAACTCGACCAGCGCAGGACCTCGATCTTGTCGGCGTCGTCCGCCGGCCACAGATTGGAGCCGGCCTTGCGCGCGAGATGGCAGATGATCGCGTCGGATTCCCATAGCGTCAGATCGCCATCCGTCAGCACTGGCACCTTGCCGTTCGGATTGACCTTGAGGAATTCCGGCGACGCGGTCTCGCCTCGGCCGAGGTTGACGTACACATATTCAACCGGCGAATTCAGGTATTGCGCGACGGCGCAGACCTTCCGGGGATTGAGAACCTTCGCGTAATAAAGCTTCATCGTCATCTCCGTCGATTGCGTCGATAGGTGCAGGGTCGCTTGCGCAGCATCTTGAAGACGCGCGGTGGCGCTGCCAACCGACATGGGCGCGAAATGTTTTGCGTTGCGGAGCGCGGCTCTTTGGAGCTCTGGCCTAATTCTTTAGCGCGGCTTCGATCAATCTGACCGCGTCCGGGCTATCCCATTCGGCGGGGCCGGCGATGGTGGCGATCTCGCAACCCTTGGCGTCGATCAGAACCGACGTCGGCATCCCTAACGCACGGCCGACGCCCTTCAAATCCTGAAACACCTTGGCGCTCTTGTCGGTGAAATAAGCCAGCGCCGTCAGGTTGCCGTCGGCCAGAAACGCCTTCGGCTTGTCCGCGTCGCGGGTGTCGATATTGACGGCGACGACCTGAAATGCGTCGCCGCCGAGCTTCGCCTGCAAATTGTTCAGCGCCGGCATTTCCTTGCGACACGGCACGCACCAGGTCGCCCACAGGTTCAGAAGCACCGTCTTGCCGCGAAAATCCGAGAGCTTCTTCGCCGTGCCGCTGCCGTCGTCGAAGGCAAGATCGGGAATTTGCAGCGGCTTGCTTGCGGCGGTCAGCGCCGCGACCTCGCCCGTGAACTGCGGCGAAAGTCGTTTCGCGGTGGCGACCGCCGCTGAACAGGGCCCCGTCGCCAGCTTCGGCGCGTCCTGCCACGCGGCGACGCCGAGATAGCCCAGTACCGCGCCGGCGGCGACCGCGCCAAGCACATAGCGCCGGCGGGAGGAGCGGGGGGCGGGCGCGGCGGGCATATCGTTTGTCATTCGGGGGCGTAACCAGTTAAGCAGGGGCGGAAATTCAGCGGCATTCAAGAGAAGCGCGATATGAGCAATACGATGTGGGGCGGCCGGTTCGACCAGAGCCCCGACGCCATCATGGAAGAGATCAACGTCTCGATCGATGTCGATCGCCATCTTTATGCCCAGGACATCGCGGCGTCCAAGGCCCATGCGGCGATGCTGACCGCGCAAGGCATTATCACAGCCGGTGATGCGGACAATATCGCGGCCGGTCTAGACACGATTTTGTCAGAGATCCAAAGCGGCAGCTTCACCTTCAAGCGCGCGCTCGAAGACATTCACATGAACGTCGAAAGCCGGCTCACCGATCTGATCGGCCCGGCCGCCGGGCGGCTGCATACGGCGCGCTCGCGCAACGATCAGGTCGCGACCGATTTTCGGCTTTATGTTCGCGACACGCTGGACCAGATCGACGCCGGATTGGCGGCCTATCAGCATGCGCTGGCGAGCCGCGCGCTGGAGCATGCCGGCACGGTGATGCCGGGCTTCACGCATTTGCAAACCGCCCAGCCGGTGACGTTCGGCCACCATCTGATGGCCTATGTCGAAATGGCGGCGCGGGATCGCGGCCGCTTTCAGGATGCGCGCAAGCGCCTCAATGAAAGCCCGCTCGGCGCGGCGGC
>JAQGJY010000367.1 GCA_028290325.1 Tardiphaga sp. | reverse complement strand
TGCCTGCTGCTGCTGGTAACGAGCATCGGCGCGCAGGCGATTTTCGCGCCGGCCAAGCTGGAAAAACCCGGCTACGACATCGCCGTGAAGGAAGCCGAGCCGGCGGCCGGCGCGCCCACCGCCGCGGCGTCCGAGCCGATCGAGAAGTTGCTCCAGACCGCTTCGGTGGAAAAAGGCGCTGCTGCGGCCAAGAAGTGCGGGGCCTGCCATACTTTCGAAAAGGGCGGCCCGAACCGCGTCGGCCCCAACCTGTTCGGCGTCGTCAACGAGAAGATCGGTGAGGGCAAGGCCGGCTTCAATTTCTCCGCCGCCATGAAGGGCAAAGGCGGCGAATGGACATTCGAGGCTTTGAACAAGTTCATCGCCAGCCCGAAGGGCTATATCCCGGGCACCGCGATGGGCTTCGCCGGCATTCAGAAGGATAGCGAGCGCGCCGATGTGATCGCCTATCTTGCGACCTTGGCCGACAAGCCGGTGCCGCTGCCGACCGCCGCCAAGTAAAATTTGATCACGCGATCTAATTCGCAAACGGCCGGGCATCGCCCGGCCGTCGTCGTTTTGGACCGCCGCAACCGCGTCGCGCCTGCCATCCGTGACGCAAAGTTAAGGCGAACGGGACGTTTCGTCGCGTTGGAGGTCTGGTATCCCTCGGAAAAACCGACATAATCGGTCGAATCTCCGCCTCATATGGCGCCTCTAATCGCGACTTTCGGTTCACCAACAGGATGTGATGATTTGGGCATTTCCCGACGACGAGTGTTGCAAAGCGGCGCTGCGGCTGCTTTGGCGCCGGCGCTGCATTCCTTGGGCGGCATTGCCGCCGCGACGGCGCAGGCGGGCGAGTCACCTTGGCGGCATGGGCTGTCGCTGTTCGGCGATCTGAAATATCCGGCCGGTTTCAAACGTTTCGACTACGTCAATCCCGATGCGCCGAAAGGCGGCGTCGTGCGGCAGATCGCGGTCGGCACCTTCGACAATTTCAACATCGCGGTGTCCGGCGTCAAAGGCTCGATCGCCAGCGCGGTGGCTTACGTCTATGAGCAGCTTGCGACCGGCGCGCTCGACGAGGTTTCGACCGAATACGGCCTGCTGGCGGAATCCGTCAGCCATCCCGATGATTTCTCCTCGGTCACCTATCGCCTGCGCGCCAATGCGAAATGGCATGACGGCAAGCCGGTGACGGCGGACGACGTGATCTTCTCGCTCGATGCCTTCAAGCAATATCATCCGCAATATTCGGCGTATTATCGCCACGTCGTGAAGGCCGAGAGGATCGGCGAGCGCGACGTGAAATTCACGTTCGATGCGCCGGGCAATCGCGAGCTGCCGCAGATCGTGGGCCAGCTCACGATACTGCCAAAGCATTGGTGGGAGGGCACCGACGCGGAGGGTCGCAAGCGCGACATTGGCCAGACCACGCTGGAAAAGCCGCTGGGCTCCGGCGCCTATCGCATCAGGGATTTCGTCGCCGGCCGTTCGGTGACGCTGGAGCGCGTCAAGGATTACTGGGGCGCCGACCTCAACGTGAATGTCGGCCGCAACAATTTCGATGAACTGCGCTACGAATATTTCCGCGACGGCACGGTCGCGCTGGAGGCCTTCAAGGGCGATCAGGTCGATTGGCGCACCGAGAACAGCGCGAAGAACTGGGCCACCGCCTATGATTTCCCGGCCGCGACCGAGAAGCGCGTGCTGCTGGAGGAATTCCCGAACCGTGCCTCCGGCGTGATGCAGGGCTTCGCGATGAATATCCGCCGCGACAAGTTCAAGGATCCGCGCGTGCGCCGCGCGCTGAATTTCGCGTTCGATTTCGAGGAGATCAACAAGCAGCTGTTCTTCGGCCAATACACGCGCATCGCCAGTTACTTCGAAGGCACCGAGCTGGCGTCGAGCGGGTTGCCGACGGGCAAGGAGCTTGAGATTCTGGAAACGGTGCGCGCGCAAGTGCCGCCCGAAGTCTTCACCAAGCCCTACACCAATCCGGTCGGCGGCAGCCGCGAGGCGGTGCGCGATAATTTGCGCGAGGCCGTGCAGCTTCTAAAAGAGGCTGGCTATGAGGTGCGCGACCGCAAGCTCGTCAATGCAAAAACCGGCGCGCCGTTCGACATCGAACTGCTCGGCGCCGACCCGAATTCCGAGCGCGTCAGCCTGTTCTACAAGCCGTCGCTCGAGCGGCTCGGCATCGCCGTCAACGTCCGCACCATCGATCCCGCGCAATACGAAAACCGGCTGCGGACGTGGGATTTCGATATCATCATCGCGCTGTGGGGCGAGTCCCTGTCGCCCGGCAACGAGCAACGCGAATTCTGGGGCTCGGCCGCCGCCGACATGGCGGGCTCGCGCAACGTCGTCGGCATCAAGGATCCGGCGATCGACACGCTGATCGAGCGCGTCATCTACACCCGCGACCGCGACGATCTGGTCGCCGCCACCAAGGCGCTCGATCGCGTGCTGCTGTGGAGTCATTACGTGGTGCCGCAGTATACCTATTCGAAAGTGCGCACCGCGCGCTGGGATCGCTTCGGCCGCCCGGACGAACTGCCGAAATACGGCCAGTCCGGCTGGCCGCTCATCTGGTGGTACGACGCCGAGCGTGCCGCCAAGCTCGGTCGCCGAACTTGAGCATGATGCGCATCAATCGGCGGCATCTGCTCGGGCTCGGCGTCGGCGCCGCGGCGGCGGTCCGCTTCGGTGGCGTCGCCACCGCGCAAACCGCCAACAGTGCCGCGTCGTCGCACGGACTGTCGATCTTCGGCGATCTGAAATATCCGGCGGATTTCAAAAACTTCGACTACGTGAACCTGGCCGCGCCGAAAGGCGGGTTGTTTTCGACCATTCCGTCCGGCCGGGCCTACAATCAATCGGTCCAGACCTATAATTCGCTCAATGCCTTCATTCTGAAAGGCGAGGGCGCGCAGGGCATGGGACTGACCTTCGCGCCGTTGATGGTCCGCGCCGGCGACGAGCCCGACGCGATGTACGGTCTCGTTGCCAAGACCGTGCAGGTTTCGCCCGACAAGCTGACTTACACATTCACGTTGCGGCCCGAGGCGCGCTTTCATGACGGCAGCAAGCTGACCGCGCAGGATGCCGCGTTCTCGCTGACGGTCCTGAAGGCCAAGGGCCATCCTCTCATCATCCAGCAGATGCGCGACATGGTCTCGGCGAGCGCGCCGGACGACGCGACGCTCGTGGTGAGATTCGCCGAGAAGCGCGGCCGCGACGTGCCGTTGTTCGTCGCCGGGCTGCCGATCTTTTCCAAGGCCTATTACGCGACCAAACCGTTCGACGAATCGACGATGGACGTGCCGCTCGGCAGCGGCCCCTATCACGTCGGTCGCATCGAGATCGGCCGTTCGATCGAATTCGAGCGCGTCAAGGATTGGTGGGGCGCGGACCTGCCGGTCTCGCGCGGCTCATACAACTTCGATGCCGTGCGTTACGAATTCTATCGCGATCGCGAGGCCGCGATGCAGGGATTTTCCGCGAAGAACTATCTGTTCCGCGAGGAATTCACCGCGCGCGTCTGGGCCACCGGCTATGATTTTCCGGCGGTGAAGGACGGCCGCATCCGCCGCGAAACGCTGCCGGACGAAACGCCGTCCGGCGCGCAGGGCTGGTTCATCAATACACGCCGCGACAAATTCAAGGACCCGCGCGTGCGCGAGGCGATCGGCGCCGCGTTCGATTTCGAATGGACCAACAAGACCATCATGTACGGCGCCTATGCCCGCACCCATTCGCCGTTCCAGAATTCCGACATGCTGGCCAGCGGGCCGCCCTCGCCGGACGAATTGAAACTGCTCGAACCATTTCGCGGGCAGGTGCCCGACGAGGTGTTCGGGACTCCCTTCGTGCCACCGGTCTCCGACGGTTCGGGCAACGATCGCAGCCTGCTGCGCCGCGCCTCGCAATTGTTGCAGGACGCTGGCATGCCGATCAAGGACGGCAAGCGGCTGTTGCCGAATGGCGAACAGTTTCAGCTTGAATTTCTGCAGGACGAGCCGAGCTTTCAGCCGCATCACGGGCCATTTATCAAAAATCTCGCCACCCTCGGCATCGCGGCGAGTTTTCGCCTCGTCGATCCCGTGCAATATCGCGCGCGGGTCGAGGATTTCGATTTCGATCTGGCGATCGAGCGCTTCAGCATGTCCGCCACGCCCGGCGACAGCATGCGACCGTTTTTTTCCTCGCAGGCGGCGAAAACCAAAGGCTCGTATAATCTCGCTGGCATCGAAAGCCCGGCCATCGACGCGCTGATCGAGAAAATCCTGGCGGCCGACGATCGCGACGAACTCACCATCGCCTGCCGCGCGTTCGATCGCGTGTTTCGCGCCGGGCGCTATTGGGTGCCGCAATGGTATCGCACCAACCATCCGGTGGCGTATTGGGATATTTTCAGCCATGTCGAAAAGCCGCCGCGTTATCTCGGCGGCGTCGGCGCGATCGAATTCTGGTGGTCGGATCCGAACAAGGCGGCCAATGCCGCCGCCAAGACCCCGGCTGAGCCCAAATCTGAATCCAAATCCGAGCAGGCGAAATAGATGAGCGCATATATCGCCCGCCGCGTGCTGCTGATGTTTCCCACGCTGTTGGGAATTCTGTTCGTCTCGTTCATCGTCGTGCAATTCGCCCCCGGCGGTCCGGTCGAGCGCGTCATCGCGCAGCTCTCCGGCGCGGATACCGGCGCCTCGTCGCGCGTCTCCGGCGGCGGTGGCGATTTCGGCGCGCGCTCCCAGGTCGGCGCATCGGGCGACGCGGTGAACTCAAAATATCGCGGCGCGCAGGGGCTCGATCCGGATTTCGTCAAATCGCTCGAAAAGCAGTTCGGCTTCGACAAGCCGGCGCCGGAACGCTTCGCCTTGATGCTGTGGAATTTCGCGCGGTTCGATTTCGGCAAAAGCTATTTCCGCGACGTCAGCGTGCTGCAACTGATCAAAGAAAAGCTGCCGGTCTCGATGTCGCTGGGCATCTGGATGACGCTGCTGACCTATCTGATCTCGATCCCGCTCGGCATTCGCAAGGCGGTGAAAGACGGCTCGCAATTCGATACATGGACGTCGGCCGTCATCATCGTCGGCTTCGCCATTCCCGGATTTCTGTTCGCGATCCTGCTCATTATCCTGTTCTCGGGCGGATCGTTCTTCAGCATCTTCCCGCTTCGCGGCCTGACATCGGACGGCTGGTCGAACTTTCCGTGGTACTGGAAAATTCTCGATTACCTCTGGCATCTCACCTTGCCGTTGCTGTCGATGGTGTTGGGTGCGTTCGCGACCATGACATTGCTGACGAAGAATTCGTTTCTCGACGAGATCCGCAAGCAATATGTCATGACCGCGCGCGCCAAGGGCTGTAGCGAGCGGCAGGTGCTGTACAA
>JAQGJY010000309.1 GCA_028290325.1 Tardiphaga sp. | reverse complement strand
TCCGGCGGCGAGCAGCAACGCGCGCATTTCGCGCGCGTGCTGGTGCAATTGCATGTCGGGGAAGCCGCGCATGGGCCGGCTTTGTTGCTGCTCGATGAGCCGACGTCGAGCCTCGACATGCGTCACCAGATCGACCTCGTCGAAATCGCCAAGCGCCGCGCCCGTGCCGGCACCGCGGTGGTGGCGGTGCTGCACGATCTCAATCTCGCGACGCGCTTCGCCGACCGCATCGTGATGTTGCACCATGGCCGGGTTGTCGCCGATGGCAGGCCGGCCGACGTCGTGACCAGGGCGATGCTGCGTCAGGTGTTCGAGATCGATGCTGAATTGGGCCATGCCGACGACGGCGCGCCGTTTCTGCTGCCGCAGCGAATCACCGCTGTTCCATAAACTTTGGTCGCTTTGCGCTGATTGATCACGCAGCCTATACCGATTAGATCGTTTCTCATCTGATCGAGGGCCGTCGCCTTGCTCGACAAACTCGAATTGCTGCTGGCGCTGTCCAAGGAGCGCCATTTCGGCCGCGCCGCGGAAAGCTGTGGCGTGACGCAGCCGACGATGTCGACGAGCCTGAAACAGCTCGAAGATATTCTCGGCGTCATGCTGGTGCAGCGCGGCTCACGCTTTCAGGGCTTCACGCCCGAAGGCGAGCGCACGCTCGACTGGGCGCGGCGGATCGTCGGCGACGCCCGCGCGATGCGGCAGGAGATCAATAGCCTCAAGGACAAGTTGACCGGCGAAATCAGGATCGCGGCGATCCCGACCGTGCTCGGCATGGTCGCGTCGCTGACGACGCCGTTTCGCGCCAAGCATCCCGACGTCCGGTTTCGCATCGTATCCTGCACTTCGACGGACGTGCTGGGCCTGTTGGAAAATCTGGAGGTCGATGCCGGGCTGACCTATCTCGGCAACGAGCCGGTCGGCAAAGTGCGCGCGATTCCCTTGTATCAAGAGAGTTACCGGCTGATTACCGCGCCGGACGGGCTTTATGGCGATCGCGAAACCGTGACCTGGCGCGAGGTCGGGCAGGTGCCGTTGTGCCTGCTGACGCCCGACATGCAGAACCGCCGCATCATCGATAAAGCCTTGCTGTCGGTCGGCGCGGAAGCGGTTCCGACGTTGACCTCGAATTCAATCATCGTGCTCTACACCCATGTGCAGACCGGCCGATGGGCCAGCGTCATGCCCGCGAAACTCGCCGATACGCTGGGTTTGTCGGAGGAGGTCCGCAGTATCCCGATCGTCGAGCCCGATGTGACCTACAGCATCGGCATGGTGATTCCGAAGCGCGATCCGATGACGCCGCTGGTGGCAGCCCTGGTTCAGATCGCCCGCGAAGTCGCCCCGAGTCTGAACGATTGAGCGCCGCCTCGTGGGTTCCGGTGCCGATCCGGAACGCATGGTTCCATCGCCAACGATACGAATTCCGTATTGCAGCATGAGACACCGATATTGATCTTTGGAGCCATTCCAATCCAGAATTGACGATCGAAAACAAATCGTTGGGAAACGCTCGTGACGTCAGCCTATGAAGCTTGGACTGCTGACCGCGGCGCCGAGATCATCGCCGAACATCAGCATGTCGAAGGCGGCGCTCTGGTCATCCTGCACGCGCTGCAGGAGACGTTCGGCTATGTGCCGGAAGCGGCGATTCCGATGGTCGCGCACGCGCTGAACCGGTCGCGCGCCGAGATCCACGGTGTTTTCACGTTTTACCACGACTTCCGCCGTGAGCCCGCCGGCCAGCATGTGCTGAAATTGTGCCGCGCCGAGGCCTGTCAGGCCGCCGGCGGCGACGCGCTGGCCGCCCGCGCCGAACAGAAGCTCGGCGTGAAAATCGGCCATACGACGGGCGACGGGCGCGTGACGCTGGAGCCGATCTATTGCCTTGGCCTGTGCGCGACGGCGCCCTCCGCGATGTTCGACGGCCGCGTCATCGGGCGCCTCGACACTGCGCGGCTCGATGCCCTGATGGCGGAGGCGCAGCGATGACGATCAGGATTTTCATTCCGCGCGATGCCGGCGCGATCGCCGTCGGCGCGGACGAGGTCGCCGCCGCGTTTGAACAGACCCATGCCGCGATCGAGATCGTGCGCACCGGATCGCGGGGCCTGTACTGGCTGGAGCCGATGGTCGAAGTCGCGACTGACGCGGGTCGCGTCGCGTATGGCCCCGTCATGGAAGCCGACGTGCCCGCGCTGCTGGCCGCGATCCAGTCCGGCGGCGATCACGCGCTGCGTCTCGGCGTCACCGATGACTTGCCATGGCTGACGAAGCAGACGCGGTTGACCTTCGCGCGGTGTGGTGTGGTCGATCCCCGTTCGATCGAGGATTACCGCGCCCATGACGGCTATCAAGGACTCGCCCGCGCGCTGACGCTCACTTCGGCCGAGATCATTGCCGACGTCACGACATCGGGCCTGCGTGGCCGTGGCGGCGCCGGCTTTCCGACCGGCATCAAGTGGAAGACCGTTGCCGACACGTCGGCGGATCGCAAGTTCATCGTGTGCAACGCCGACGAGGGCGACAGCGGCACCTTCGCCGATCGCATGATCATGGAAGGCGACCCCTTCGTCGTGATCGAGGGCATGACGATCGCCGGCCTCGCGGTCGGTGCCAGCAAGGGCTACATCTACATCCGCTCGGAATATCCGCACGCCATCGTCGCGATGAAGGCGGCGATCGCCGCGGCGACGCGCGCGAATTATCTCGGCGCGAAGATCTGCGGTTCGGCGCACAGCTTCGAACTGGAAGTCCGCGTCGGCGCCGGCGCTTATGTCTGCGGCGAGGAAACCTCGCTGCTCGAAAGTCTCGAAGGCAAACGCGGCATCGTGCGGGCCAAGCCGCCGCTGCCCGCGCACAAGGGCCTGTTCGGCAAGCCGACCGTCATCAACAACGTGCTGAGCCTCGCGACGATTCCGTACATCCTTGCCGGCGGCGCCCAGAAATACGCCGATTGCGGCAGCGGCCGGTCGCGCGGCACGATGCCGATCCAGATCGCCGGCAACGTCAAGCATGGCGGACTGTTCGAGGTCGCCTTCGGCATCACGCTCGGCGAAATCGTCGATGACATCGCCGGCGGCACGTTGTCCGGCCGCCCGGTCCGCGCGGTTCAGGTCGGCGGTCCGCTCGGCGCGTACTTCCCGCGCGAATTGTTCGACACGCCGTTCGACTATGAAGCCTTCGCCAAGCGCGACGGCTTGATCGGGCATGGCGGCATCGTCGTATTCGACGACACGGTCGATATGAGCAAGCAGGCGCGCTTCGCGATGGAGTTCTGCGCGGTCGAATCCTGCGGCAAGTGTACGCCATGCCGAATCGGCTCGACGCGCGGCGTCGAGACCATCGATAAAATCCGTCGCGGCGAGCGCGTGGTCGAGAACACCGCCGTGCTCACGGATCTCTGCAACACCATGAAGTTCGGGTCGCTGTGCGCGCTCGGCGGTTTCACACCCTATCCGGTGATGAGCGCCTTGAAGCATTTCCCGGATGATTTCGGCGCGGCAACGCGCCTGCAAGCTGCGGAATAGGACATCATCATGTCGCTCGTTCACGAAATCGATTACGGTACGCCGCGCGCCAAAAGCGCGACGATGGTGACGCTGACCATCGACGGCCACAGCGTGACGGTGCCCGAGGGCACCTCGATCATGCGCGCGGCGATGGAGATGGGCACGCAGATTCCGAAGCTGTGCGCGACCGACATGGTCGACGCGTTCGGCTCGTGCCGGCTGTGTCTGGTTGAGATCGAAGGCCGCGCGGGGACGCCGGCGTCCTGCACCACGCCGGCCATGAACGGTCTCGTCGTGCATACGCAGAACCAGCGGCTTCAGACGATTCGCAAGGGCGTGATGGAGTTGTACATCTCCGACCATCCGCTCGATTGCCTGACCTGCGCCGCCAATGGCGATTGCGAATTGCAGGACATGGCCGGCGCGGTCGGGCTGCGCGATGTGCGTTACGGCTACGAGGGCGAGAACCATGTCTTCGCCAAAACCAAACCCAGCCCCGGTCACGATCACTCGCCGCACGATTGCGAGAACGATCACTGGATGGCCAAGGACGAGAGCAATCCGTATTTCACCTACGATCCGTCGAAGTGCATCGTCTGCTCGCGCTGCGTCCGCGCCTGCGAGGAAGTGCAGGGCACCTTCGCACTGACGATCTCAGGCCGCGGCTTCGAGAGCCGCGTCTCGCCGGGCATGAGCGAGTCGTTCCTCGGCTCGGAATGCGTCTCGTGCGGCGCCTGCGTGCAGGCCTGCCCAACGGCGACGCTGACCGAAAAGAGCGTGATCGCCATCGGCCAGCCGGAACATTCCGCCGTCACCACCTGCGCCTATTGCGGCGTCGGCTGCACCTTCAAGGCGGAAATGCGCGGCGAGGAGCTCGTCCGCATGGTGCCGTACAAAGACGGCAAGGCCAATCGCGGCCACTCCTGCGTCAAGGGCCGGTTCGCCTGGGGCTATGCCAACCACAAGGAGCGCATCCTCAATCCGATGATCCGCGAGCGCATCACCGATCCATGGCAGGAAGTGTCGTGGGACGAGGCGTTCAATTTCGCGGCGACAAAATTCAGAGGCATTCAGGCCAAGCATGGCCGCGACGCCATCGGCGGCATTACGTCGTCGCGCTGCACCAACGAGGAAGTGTTTGTGGTGCAGAAGCTGATCCGCGCCGGCTTCGGCAACAACAATGTCGACACTTGCGCGCGCGTCTGTCACTCGCCGACCGGCTATGGCCTGTCCAGCACCTTCGGCACGTCGGCCGGCACCCAGGATTTCGACTCGGTCGAACAGGCCGACGTGGTGATGATCATCGGTGCGAACCCGACCGACGGCCATCCGGTGTTCGCCTCGCGCCTCAAGAAGCGCCTGCGCGCGGGTGCCAAGCTGATCGTGGTCGATCCGCGTCGCACTGATATCGTGCGCTCGGCGCATGTCGAGGCGCAGCATCATCTGCCGCTGCTGCCGGGCACCAACGTCGCCGTGCTCACCGCTATGGCGCATGTCATCGTCACCGAAGGCCTCGTCGATGAAGCGTTCGTGCGCGAGCGCTGCGACTGGAGCGAGTTCGAGGACTGGGCGGCGTTCGTCGCCCAACCGAAGCACAGCCCGGAAGCCACCGGCATCATGACCGGCGTCGATCCGAAAGAGTTGCGCGCGGCGGCGCGGTTGTTCGCCACCGGCGGCAACGGCGCGATCTATTATGGTCTCGGCGTCACCGAACATTCGCAGGGCTCGACCACCGTGATCGCGATCGCCAACCTGGCGATGGCGACCGGCAATATCGGTCGTCCCGGCGTCGGCGTGAATCCGCTGCGCGGCCAGAACAACGTGCAGGGCTCCTGCGACATGGGGTCGTTTCCGCATGAATTGCCGGGCTATCGGCATATTGCGGGCGACGCGGTCCGCGAGCAATTCGAGGCGATGTGGAACGTCAAGCTCAACGCCGAGCCGGGTCTGCGGATTCCGAACATGTTCGATGCCGCCGTCGAAGGCACCTTCATGGGCCTGTACGTGCAGGGCGAAGACATCCTGCAATCCGATCCGAACACCAAGCATGTCGTCGCCGCGCTCTCGGCGATGGAATGCGTCATCGTCCATGATCTTTTTTTGAACGAGACCGCGAACTACGCCCACGTGTTTTTCCCAGGCTCGACCTTCCTGGAGAAGAATGGCACCTTCACCAATGCCGAACGCCGCATCCAGCGCGTCCGCAAGGTGATGTCGCCCAAGAATGGTCTCGAAGACTGGGAAGTGACGCTCGGATTCGCCAAGGCGCTCGGCTATGAGATGACCTACAGCCATCCCTCGGAGATCATGGACGAGATCGCCGCCTTGACGCCGACTTTCGCCGGCGTCTCGTTTGCTTTGCTCGACGAGGTCGGCTCGGTGCAATGGCCTTGCAACGAGAAGGCGCCGCTCGGCACACCCGTGATGCATATCGACGGCTTCGTGCGCGGCAAAGGCAAGTTCATGATCACCGAATACGTCGCCACCGACGAGCGCACCGGGCCGCGATTCCCGCTGCTGCTCACGACCGGGCGCATCCTCAGCCAGTACAATGTCGGCGCGCAGACGCGGCGCACCGAGAATATTGTCTGGCATGAGGAGGATCGTCTCGAGATGCATCCGCACGATGCCGAGATGCGCGGCGTTCGTGACGGCGACTGGTGCAGGCTGCAGAGCCGCGCTGGCGAGACGACATTGCGCGCGCGGATCACCGAACGGGTGGCGCCGGGTGTCGTCTATACGACCTTCCATCATCCGACGACGCAGGCCAACGTGATCACGACGGAGTTCTCGGACTGGGCGACGAACTGTCCCGAATACAAGGTGACGGCGGTGCAGATTTCGCCCTCGAACG
The DNA here is from genome assembly GCA_028290325.1 of Tardiphaga sp. GTDB lineage: Bacteria > Pseudomonadota > Alphaproteobacteria > Rhizobiales > Xanthobacteraceae > Tardiphaga. The sequence goes on along the minus strand of JAQGJY010000309.1, from coordinate 2,526 downwards.
GGCCGTCGGAATGGCAGAGGGACTATGATGAGCAGGCGCGCCAGTCGCGTCGCATCGCCATCCCGGCCGAGGCCGCCGAGTAGCATGGACGGGCCGGTTCGCAGCGTTGCACGCAAGGTCTGGCGGGATAGCGGCGTCAGCACGTCGGCCCGCGCGGTGCCGGAAGAGACCGCCGTGGCGCTGACCTATAATGGCGGCACCCATGCGGTGATGATGGCGACGCCGGCCAACCTGCATGATTTCGCCGTCGGCTTCAGCCTTGCCGAAGGCGTCGTCCAATCGCCGGATGAGATCGAGTCGCTGGAGATCGTCGATCTCGATGGCGGCGTCGAGGTGCGGATGTGGCTGCCACAAGCCCATGAGGACAAATTGCGCGAACGTCGGCGGCAGATCGCCGGTCCGACCGGCTGCGGGCTCTGCGGTGTCGATTCGATCCAGGCGGCGCTCAAGCCAGCGGCGATCGTCACCGGCGGGCGCGAATTTTCGCCGCGGCAGATCATGGCGGCGATGCAGGCGGTCGCCCCGTTGCAGGTGCTCAACATCGAAACCCGCGCGATCCATGCGGCGGCATTCTGGACGGCGGCGCGCGGCATCATCTGCCTGCGCGAGGATGTCGGCCGTCACAACGCCCTCGACAAGCTGGCCGGCGCCTTGGCCCGCGAACAGATCGCCGCGACCGACGGCATCGTGCTGCTGACGAGCCGCGTGTCGGTCGAGATGGTGCAGAAATCCGCCGCGATGAATGCGGCGGTGATCGTGTCCGTCTCCGCGCCGACCGCGCTCGCGGTTCGCATGGCCGAGACGGCCGGGATCACGCTGGTGGCGATCGCGCGCGCCGACGGCTTCGAGGTGTTCACGCACCCCCATCGAATTTTGAAAGAGACCAACGAGCATGACGCAAGCGACGTCGCCTGACCGGCTGATCTACATGGCCAACCAGATTGGCACGTTCTTTCGCAGCCAGGGCGCGGACAAGGCCGTGCCGGGGATCACCGAGCATATCCGCAAGTTCTGGGATCCGCGGATGCGCAAGGCGATCACCGCGCATCTCGATGCCGGTGGCGAGGGGCTCGACCCGCCGGTGCGCGAAGCCATCGCGGCGTTGAAGGGGTGATGATCCGAGGCGCGGCAACAGCCGTTGCGCACCCTCGCCGACAAGGGGAGAGGGTGCGCGCTGCCGGTTACGACATCAGAGCTACTTCACACCCAACAGCTCGACGTCGAACATCAGCACGGCGTTCGGCGGAATGACGCCGCCGGCGCCGCGCGCGCCATAGCCGAGATCCGGCGGAATGATCAGGGTGCGCTTGCCGCCGACCTTCATCGTCGAGACGCCTTCGTCCCAGCCGCCGATCACTTGCTTGACGCCGATCTTGAATTCGAAGGGCTGGCCGCGATCGACCGACGAGTCGAATTTCGCGCCCTTGATGCCGTTGTTATAGAGCCAGCCGGTGTAATGCATCACGCAGGTCTGGCCGGGCTTCGGCGCGGCGCCGGTGCCGACGACGGTGTCGGTATATTGCAGGCCGGAGGCGGTCGTGGTCGGTGTGGTCATTGGTTTTCCTTGAGCTTGAGCCGCGATGGGCCGTGCGGCGACCGCCGCGAGAGAAAGGGCCAGCGTAGAGAGCGCGGTCCTGCGGGAAATCATCGTCATCGGTCCGGCTCCTTGAGGTCGGTCTGCCCTGAATGGCGCGGACGAAACCATTTTTCGCCACTGAGGTCAAAACGGAACCGGAGTGGCGATCAGCGGCCGTGGACATCTCGCCGCGCCTGCCATGATCGATGCCGTGCTGGCGGCTTCGCCGGGCCAATGCACAATCGACGGCGATCGCGCTGACGTCGGCGGCCCTCCGCGACAAGGGTTGCGTGTGTGACAGTCGCGAGATGGCCGCGCTGCCGAGGCGACATCAGGGTGGATCGCGGCACGCGACCTGTGTAAACGGACGCTCCTTCCTCATCCCCTGGATGCCTCATGTCGTTTTGCGGTCTCGATTTCGGAACATCCAACACGACGCTCGGCACGTTCGACGCCGACGCGCCGGTGCTGGCCGAGGTGGAGGCCGGTCACGTCACGATTCCGAGCGCGATCTTCTATGGCCATGACGGCGGCGCGGTGATCGGCCGCAAGGCGATCGAGGCCTATATCGACGGCACGCCCGGCCGCCTGATGCGAAGCCTCAAATCCGTGCTCGGGACGTCTCTGATTGATGAGACGACGCGCGTCGGGCGCGAGCGCGTCAGCTTTCACGCGGTCATCGCCAGTTATGTCGGCGCGGTGAAGCGTCGCGCGGAACAGGCGACGGGCCGTGAGTTGCGGCAGGTCGTGCATGGCCGCCCGGTGCACTTTGTCGATCAATCGGCGGAGGGTGATCGCAAGGCCGAGGCGACGCTGCTGGCGATCGCGCGCGAGGTCGGCTTCGACGACGTCACGTTTCAGTTCGAGCCGATCGCGGCGGCGCTGGATTACGAACGGCAGATTTCGCACGAGCAGATCGCGTTGATCGCCGATATCGGCGGCGGCACGTC
>JAQGJY010000281.1 GCA_028290325.1 Tardiphaga sp. | reverse complement strand
TCGAATGTGGACATGCAAATCTCCTGTCGCGACGAGCGGCAGAACGATTTTTGCAATCGCTGTGCCATCCATCGCGCGGAGACGGGCCAGCGCGGCGCGAGGCGACCCGCGGCGCCGGAGGTACTTTAGTAAACCAAAATCGGTGCGGGTGACGATAGACCGGTTTGAGCGGATTAAAAACCGGCAGGGGCAGGCGTTTTATAAGGCACGTCGTTCTAATCCCGCCCCGGCATAGCCTTGTCAGCCGTCGCGGCCAGCAAGGCCGCCAATGCATCGAGGCTGGCCGCCAGGTCGGTCTCGATCGCCGTCGTGGTCATATCCAAGACGCGGTAGTCCCGCGCCATCAGCCAGTCGCGCCGCGCCGCGCGATCCGAGACGATCAGTGCGGTCTCATCGGCGTTCACCAGCTCGATGGCGATCCGATGCGGGAACGACACGAAATCCGGAATGTGCCTGCCGACCGGGGTCTGCCGCTTGAACTGTCCGGCGAAGCGCCGGTCGGTCCGCAGCGCCTCCCACAACAATCGTTCGGCATCGGTCGGGTTGCGCCGCAGCAGCCGCGCCAGCCCGCGCACGGTGCCGCTTTCATGCGGGGCCGCGCCCTGCCCGTGCTCCGCCAGCAAGGCGCGCAGCCGCGTCGCCTGCGCGCCGTCGAGCACGCCGCCTTTCGCTGGGCCCTTGCGACCTTCGGCGATCGCCATCACCACGCCGTGCAGCGTGTGCACGTCCTGCTTGGTCGGCTCCATCCGCGTGAAGATATTGCGGAGGTTCACCAGCATGGTGTCGCGCTTCTCGGCCGGGCGCAGGAATTCGACCTTGTCGAGTTCGCGCACGAGATTGTCGAAGAACGCCTGCATCTGGTGCTGCGACGCGCGCTCCGAGCGCTCCGGCATCGCATAGGGCAACGCATTGTTGGTGGCGAGCTTGAACCACTCATAGCCGATCAGCAGCACCGCTTGCGCCAGGTTCAACGACGCGAATGCCGGATTGACCGGAAAGGTGATGATGCGATCGGCGAGCGCGACCTCCTCGTTCTTGAGGCCGTAGCGTTCGCGGCCGAACAGGATGCCGACGGTGCCGCCGGATGCCACCTGCGCGACGAATTCCCGCGCGGCCGCTTCCGGCGCGACGACGGGCTTGGCCTGATCGTGCGCGCGGGCCGTCGTCGCGAACAGCAGCGTGCAATCGGCCACCGCCTGCTCGACCGTGTCGAACAGCTCGACCTTGTCGAGGATGTGGTCCGCGCCCGATGCGGCGCGCCGCGCATGGACGTTCGGCCAGCCATCGCGCGGATTGACGATGCGCAGCCGGGTCAGCCCGAAATTGCCCATCGCCCGCGCGGCCATGCCGATATTCTCGCCGAGCTGCGGCTCAACCAGAATGACGACAGGGCCGTCAAGCTCGATCGCCGCGCGCGTCTTGTCGGTGCCTGAACCGGACATCGATATTCACTTTCTGATCTGGCCTGATCCGCAAGCCATGCCTGCCTAAGCCACGCCTGCCTAAGCCATGCTTGGCCGAAGCCAGCCCAACCATGCCCTAGCCGCCTTGGGCCGGCTCGACAAGCACAGGGCAAACCGCCGCGATGCCGGGCAAATCAGCGTCTGCGTTTTATTCCCGTTTTGGGCGGCAACTGCATAGCCGCTCGACTTCCGCCGGAACGCATGCGGTGCTATAGCCCGCGAGACCCTCCAAGCCCTGTCGAAAAGGCCCGATCTCCTATGGCGAAAATCAAGGTGAAGAATCCCGTCGTCGAACTCGATGGCGACGAGATGACCCGGATCATCTGGCAATACATCAAGGACAAGCTGATTCACCCGTTCCTCGATGTCGATCTGATGTATTTCGACCTTGGCATGGAATACCGCGACAAGACCGACGATCAGGTCACGATCGACGCGGCCAATGCGATCAAGAAGGTTGGCGTCGGCGTCAAATGCGCCACCATCACGCCGGACGAAGCCCGTGTGAAGGAATTCGGCCTCAAGCAGATGTGGAAGTCGCCGAACGGCACCATCCGCAACATTCTCGGCGGTGTCATCTTCCGCGAGCCGATCATCTGCAAGAACGTGCCGCGTTTGGTGCCGGGCTGGACCAAGCCGATCATCATCGGCCGCCACGCTTACGGCGATCAGTATCGCGCCACCGATTTCAAGTTTCCCGGCGCCGGCACCCTGACGATGAAGTTCGTCGGTGACGACGGCACCGTCATCGAGCGCGAGGTGTTCAAATGCCCCGACGCCGGCGTCGCGATGGGCATGTACAATCTCGACGGCTCGATCAAGGACTTCGCCCGCGCCTCGTTGAATTACGGTTTGTCGCGCGGCTACCCGGTCTATCTGTCGACGAAAAACACCATCCTCAAGGTCTATGACGGCCGCTTCAAGGATATTTTCCAGGATATCTACGACAGTGAATTCAAGACCGACTTCGAGGCCAAGGGCCTCACCTATGAACACCGTCTGATCGACGACATGGTCGCGTCGGCGCTGAAATGGTCCGGTGGCTATGTCTGGGCCTGCAAAAACTACGATGGCGACGTGCAGTCCGATACCGTCGCGCAGGGTTACGGTTCGCTCGGCCTGATGACCTCGGTGCTGCTGACGCCGGATGGTCAGGTGGTCGAAGCCGAAGCCGCCCACGGGACGGTCACGCGCCACTACCGCGAACATCAGAAGGGCAAGGCGACCTCGACCAACTCGATCGCCTCGATCTTCGCATGGACGCAGGGTCTGGCGCATCGCGCCAAGCTCGACGGCAA
>JAQGJY010000258.1 GCA_028290325.1 Tardiphaga sp. | reverse complement strand
GGTGGAGCAGTTGTCGTGCCAACGGCAGTGCTGCATAGCTATGTACGGACGGGATAACCGCTGAAAGCATCTAAGCGGGAAACCCACCTCAAAACGAGTATTCCCTTGAGAACCGTGGTAGACCACCTCGTTGATAGGCCGGATGTGGAAGTACAGTAATGTATGTAGCTTACCGGTACTAATCGTTCGATTGGCTTGATTGCTCTCATTTTCTGTATCCATACAGCGATTGCACAATCGCATATGAGACGGATGCCCGATCACATCGGGTCTCCAACCAAACAACAGCTTGCTTCGTATCTTTGTCCTTCGCCGGCCTGGTGGTTCTAGCGAGGAGCTTCAACCCGATCCCATCCCGAACTCGGCCGTTAAACTCCTCAGCGCCAATGGTACTATGGCTTAAGCCCTGGGAGAGTAGGTCGCTGCCAGGCCTGCAAAGGACAAAGATTTCCTCATGACGATCTCACGAACACCAACAACGCCGCTTCCCTCGGGAGGCGGCGTTTTTGTTGTGTTGTGCCCCCGGGCCTTGGTTTGGGCGACTGTCGCCGTTGGGCGGCGGCGCGGCGACCCGAGCGGCGTCGCCGCAACGGCAGGCCTCCTTGGCTGAAAACCCATCGATATCGATTTGTCACCCTGACTTTGAAATGTTTCGGCCACGATTGCGCGGCAAATTCCGGCAGCCATTCGAACCAGGCCGCGCCGCGGCCGACCATAGCGCGTGCCACGCGGCGCCAGACCACCACCTCCAGGGAGATTTCAATGCCATCATCCATCCGCTCGACCATGACGGCTGTTCTATTGGTCGGGAGCGCGTTCAGCCTGGCCGCCGCGCCATCCCTCGCGCAACAGGCTCCCGCCAAGTCGCAGCCCGCGGCCAAACAACAGGCCCCGGCCAAAGCCACGCCCGCCCAGCAGCAGGCGGCGCCGGCGCCGCAGCCCGAGCCACCGCCGTTCAAGGAAGCCGCGTTGACCGAGAAGCAGGTCGAAAGCGTGCTGGAGTCGCAGAAAGAACTGGATGCGATCGCCGCCAAGATCCCGCAGCCGAAGCCGAACGAACAGCCGAAGCCCGATCCGGCCATTGCCGCGCAATTCGAGGACGTCGCCAAGAAGCACGGCTTCGCGGATTACGCCGAGTACAACAACGTGGTCGAGACGATCAGCGTCGTGATGGGCGGGTTCGATCCGAAGACCAAGACCTATGTCGGCCCCGAGGCCATGATGAAGCAGCAGATCGCCGCGCTGCAGTCCGACAAGAAGATCCCGGCCAAGGACAAGAAAGCCGCGCTGGATGAGATCAACGCGATGCTCAAATCGCCGCCGCCGCCGATTCAGAACAAGGCCAATATCGAGATCGTCGCCAAGTATTACGACAAGCTCGCGGCCCTGCTCCAGGATAGCCAATAACCGACAAGCCCCCGACCCTGTCGGGGGCTTTTTTGCTTCAGCCGCCGCCGCGCCGGCGCATCCCAACCATGACGCTGTCGAAGGTCAGTCCTGAAACTTGTCGTCGGTGAGTTCGGCGACGCGCTCGCACCAGAATCGGCGGCCGGGATCGCGGATCATTGGCCGGCTTGCAGCTGACGCGGCGCGGGAAACAGCTCCGGCCGCGCGGCCGGCGCCGGCGGCAGCAACGGCGCCTCGGGCGCCGTGTCGTCCTTGCTGAAATCCAGCTCCTCGATCCGCCCGGCGCGTTTTTCGATCTTGTCGGCTGAAATCAAAATCTGGCGCACGTCCTCATTCACGTCGCCGAAATGCTTCTGCAATTTTGTGACGCGCTCGCGCAGCCGGCCGAGATCGTCGCCCAGATTCATCACCTCGGTGCGGATGAGATCGGCGGCGTCGCGCATCCGCGCATCCTTCAGGATCTGCTGCATCACCTGGATGGCGAGCATCAGCAGCGATGGCGACACCAAGACGACCCGCGCGCGATAGGCCTTCTGGATGATGTCGTCGAAGCCATCATGAATTTCCGCATAGACGGATTCCGACGGCACGAACATCAAGGCCGTCTCCTGCGTCTCGCCGGCGATCAGATACTTTTCCGCGATGTCGCCGACATGCTTCATGACGTCGGCGCGGAGCTTCTGGGCCGCGTACTTTTTCTCGTCGTCGCTGCGCGCGTCGTGCAACGCCGTCACCGCTTCGAGCGGAAACTTCGCATCGATGCACAGCGGCCGGCCGTCCGGCAGGAAGATCACGCAATCCGGCCGCTTGCCGGTCGAAAGCGTGTGCTGAAACGCGAACGCGCCGATCGGCATGCCGTCGCGGACGATGGTCTCCATCCGCGCCTGCCCGAACGCGCCGCGCGATTGCTTGTTGGCGAGCACGTCGCGCAACGTCGTCACCTGCGATGTCAGTTCGGTGAGGTTCTTGTGGGCGCTGTCGATGATGCCGAGCCGCTCGTGCAAGGCGCGCAGGCTGTCCATCGTATGCCGCGTGGTCTGCTCCATCGATTGTCCGACGCGATGCGAGACGGAATCGAGCCGGTCGCTGACCGCGCGCGCCATCTCGGCCTGCCGCCCGGCGAGCGATTGCCCCATCGCGTCGACGCGGCCGGTCGCCTCGCTTTGCGCGCGCATCATTTCGGAGAACCGTTGTTCCAGTTCGTCGGCGCGGATCGCCTGCGCCATCGCCAGGTCGGCGCCGCGCCGTCCGGAGCGCGCCAGCACGAGCGCGATGACCAGCAGCAGGAGCAATGTCAGCACGCCGAAGCCCGTCAGGGCAGCGTTGCTGGTGACGGCGAGGTCGCCGATCATAAAAAGCGTTGGGTTCATCGGGCGACGATAGCCGATTCGGGGCCGGTCGCGAACGAAGCAGGAACAATTATGGTGAATGCCAAGTTAATGTTTATGCTGAACGCATCGTTCGGCCGCGCTCCGGCGAAGCGATTGACCGCCACACGCTGGCGCATTACATCGCGCGCATGGCCATTCGCGAGATCATCATTCTGCCGGACAAGCAGCTTCGGCTGGTTTCCAAGCCCGTCGATAGGGTGACGTCGGAGGTCCGCAAACTCGCCGATGACATGTTGGAGACGATGTACGATGCGCCGGGCATCGGGCTGGCCGCGATCCAGATCGCCGTGCCGCTCCGGCTGATCACCATGGATCTCGCCAAACGCGACGACGACGAGACCAGCGTGGCGCGGCCACGCGTGTTCATCAATCCGGAGATCGTGTCGAAGTCGGACGAGCTGTCGGTCTATGAGGAAGGTTGCCTGTCGATCCCCGAATATTACGAGGCCGTCGAACGCCCCGCCAAGGTTCGGTTTCGTTTTCTCGACCTCGACGGAAAGACCCGGGAGGAGGACGCCGAAGGCCTGTTCGCGACCTGCATCCAGCATGAGATCGATCATCTCAACGGCGTGCTGTTCGTCGATTATCTGTCGAAGCTGAAGCGCGATCGCGTGATGAAGAAATTCACCAAGTTCGCCAGGCGGGCGGCGGAGTGAGGTCGGTTGGTTGATCGCAAGCAGCGCGATTGATAGGATCGTTTCAAATGGAGGTTGCGAGCTATGTCCGATCTTCTGATCCACGATCTTGATCCGGAAATGCAGCGGACGCTCGAACAGCGCGCCCGTGATCACGATCGCAACGTCTCGCAAGAAGCCAAAGCCTTACTGCGGACAAGCCTTGGTTTGGCAGCAGAGACAGTCAATAAGCTTCCCGCGCCGCCGCCTGGCATTGGATTGGGAACCTGGATGTTCGATCTCGTGCCTCCGGAGTATCGCGTCGATCTCGATTGTGACATTCCGGACGTCCAGCGTGATCCACCGGATTTCAGGTGATTATCCTCGATACCAACGTTTTATCGGAGCCGTTTCGTCCCAAACCTGACGCTGCCGTTCGCGCCTGGTTTAATGCTCAACGTACAGACGCCTTGTTCACCTGTGCTCCGGCTCTGGCCGAATTGCGTTTCGGTATCGAACGGCTCGATCCGGGCGCGAAACGGCAATGGCTGGCCGACAACGTCGATCGTTTGGAGCAACAATTCAGCGGCCGCATTCTGCCATTTGATGCAAATACGGCAAATATTTATGGTCGGATCGTTGCTAGCCGCGAAAAGCGCGGCCGTTCTATCAGCGCGATGGACGGGATGATTGCGGCTGTCGCGCTCCAGCATGGCGCAAGTCTCGCGACACGCGATGGACGAGGCTTCGCGCTGCTTAATCTCACGATCATCAACCCATTCGATTTCCTCGCATAGGCATTCCGCCTCCATGCCGCTTCGTCTGATCTTCATGGGCACGCCCCAATTCGCGGTGCCGACGTTGCTCGAACTGGTCGCGCACGGCCATGAGATCGCGGCCGTCTATTCGCGCGCGGCGAAGCGGTCCGGGCGCGGCATGACATTGCAGGACACGCCGGTGGCGCGCGAGGCCAAACGGCTCGGCCTGCCGGTGCTGAC
>JAQGJY010000212.1 GCA_028290325.1 Tardiphaga sp. | reverse complement strand
TGCCGGCACGTCGCGATCGCCGACGGCCGCGCCGGCCTGCAATTTTTAGCGATGCTGCTGCGGCTCGGCGAAGGCCGTGATCTCGCGACGCGCCAGGCGGCCGGCGATCAGATCTTCAAGGCGCTGTCGGATCATCTCGAGCCGGTGTTCGCGGCGGTGCCGATCGCGCTGTCGTTCGACATGCAGATCAACGATCCGGCGACGAGCTGGAAACGCAACACGATCCACGACATGCTGAAAAGCGAGGCCGCACATGGATAAGACCGACGCCTTTAAGGCCCATCGCGATCGCGCCGCCCCGTTGCTGGCGACGTTGCAGCGCGACGGCATCGGCCACCTCATCGACGGCCACATCGTGCCGTCGGCATCCGGCGAGACGTTCGAGACGCGATCCCCGATCGACAACGCGGTGCTGGCACGCGTCGCGCGCGGCGGCGCGGACGATATCGACAAGGCCGCTCAGGCCGCGCAACGCGCCTTCAAGCCTTGGCGCGACATGCCGGCGACGCAGCGCAAAACGATTCTGCATAAGGTCGCCGACGCGATCGAGGCGCGCGCCGACGACATCGCCGTGCTCGAATGTATCGACACCGGACAGGCGCATCGCTTCATGGCGAAGGCCGCCTTGCGCGCCGCCGAAAACTTCCGCTTTTTCGCCGACAAATGCGCCGCCGCCCGCGATGGATTGAGCACGCCGGGCGACGAGCACTGGAACATCTCGACGCGGGTGCCGATCGGGCCGGTCGGCGTCATCACGCCGTGGAATACGCCGTTCATGCTCTCGACGTGGAAGATCGCGCCGGCCTTGGCCGCCGGTTGCACGGTGGTTCACAAGCCCGCCGAATGGTCGCCGGTGACCGCCGATCTGCTGTCGCGTCTCGCCAAAGAGGCCGGCCTGCCCGACGGCGTGCTCAACACTGTCCACGGTATCGGCGAAGAGGCCGGCAAGGCGTTGACCGAACATCCGGCGATCAAGGCGATCGCCTTTGTCGGCGAGACATCGACCGGCGCCGCGATCATGGCGCAAGGCGCCAAGACCCTGAAGCGGGTGCATTTTGAATTGGGCGGCAAGAACCCCGTCATCGTGTTTGACGACGCCGACATGGCGCGCGCGCTCGACGCCGTCGTGTTCATGATCTACTCGCTGAACGGCGAGCGCTGTACGTCGTCGAGCCGGTTGTTGATTCAGGCGAACGTCGCGGAGCGGTTTATCGAGCAGCTGATCGCGCGCGTGAGGGCCTTGAAGGTCGGCCATCCGCTCGATCCCGCAACGGAAGTCGGCCCGCTGATCCATCAGCGCCATCTCGACAAGGTGTGCTCTTATTTCGCCATCGCTAAAGCGGACGGCGCTCAAATCGCCGTCGGCGGCGCGGCCTATAACGGCCCTGGCGGCGGCCATTATGTGCAACCGACGCTGGTGATCGGCGCGCGCGCCGACATGCGTGTCGCGCAGGAGGAAGTGTTCGGGCCGTTCCTGACGGTGATCCCGTTTGCCGACGAGGCCGAGGCGATCGCGATCGCCAACGCCACGGAATATGGCCTCACGGGCTATGTCTGGACCGGCGACATGGGCCGCGCGCTGCGCGTCGCCGATGCGCTCGACGCCGGCATGATCTGGTTGAACTCCGAGAACGTCCGCCATCTGCCGACGCCGTTCGGCGGCATGAAGAACTCCGGCATCGGCCGCGACGGCGGCGATTATTCGTTCGAGTTCTACATGGAAACCAAACACGTCTCGCTCGCGCGCGGCACTCACAAAATCCAGCGGTTGGGCGTGGCGTGAACCCAGCCATCGCAACGTCGGTGGCGTGCGCGCTCTCTTATGGGCTGCGCCGCGAGCGACGCTTCGAGGGTTGCGGTGAGGGATACGGTCTCGTGTTCGACGTCGCCTCTGCCGGATTTCGCTGCGCTCAAATCCGACCTCTCCCCAGGGGGGAGAGCCGCCCAGAATTGCTGCCTTAGTTTAGTTGCACCAGGATCACCATCATGCCCGTCCCGACGCACGTTTTCGATCCGCCATTCAACATCCTGCGCGCGAGCCATTGCGTCCTCGATGTGACCGACCTCGCCGCCAGCCGCAAATTCTACGCGGATACGATCGGGCTTCACGTCGAGGATGCCGATGCCGACGCGGTCTATCTGCGCGGCAGCGAGGAGCATCAGCATCATTCGCTGGTGTTGCGCCAAGCCGAGACCGCCGCCTGCAATCGCATCGGCTTCAAGGTGGCGACCGAGCGCGATCTCGATCGTGCCGTGACGTTTCTTGAGGGGTTGAGGATCGCGCACGAGATCGTGACGCGGCCGTTTCAGGGGCGGACGCTGCAATTCACCGATCCGTTCGGCTTCCGCATCGAACTGTATGCGGAGATGGAGAAGCGCCCGCATCTGCTGCGGCGCTACGATCTCTACAAAGGCTGTCATCCGCAGCGGCTGGACCATTTCAACGTCTTCGCCGCCGAGGTGCAGGACACGATCGATTTCTACGCGCGGCTCGGTTTCCGCCTGACCGAATATGGCGAGGAGGACGGCGAGGGCGGCCGCATCGCGGCGGCGTGGATGCATCGCAAGGGCAACGTGCATGATTTCGCGATCACCAACGGCAGCGGGCCGCGCCTGCATCACTTCGCTTATTGGGTACCGACCGCGATGAACATCTTGCATCTGTGCGATGTGATGGCGTCGTCGGGTTATCTCGCCAATATCGAGCGTGGCCCCGGCCGCCACGGCGTCTCCAACGCCTTCTTCCTCTACGTGCGCGATCCGGATGGCCACCGCCTCGAAATCTACACCAGCGATTACAACACCGGGGATCACGACCATGCGCCGCTGCGCTGGTCGCTGAAAGACCCGCGCCGGCAGACGCTGTGGGGCGCGCCGGCGCCGCGCTCGTGGTTCGAGCAGGGCTCGATCTTCGTCGATCAGCCGGTGCGCGAGCCTTTGTTTGTGGCCGATGTGACGATTGCGGATTGATGCAACACATGACCACCATCACATGACCACCGTCATCGCCCGGCCGAGGCCCACGTTGCGCCCGAGGACCGGGCGACCAACTATTCCGAGGCGTTGCAAATGAACATCACCATCGCGGACTACTGGATCAGCCGCCTTCGCGGGTGTTGACGCCGCGCCTGAGGATATAATTCCATGACCTCCCCTCGCCTCGCCACCTATAGCCACAACGGCGTCACGCGTTATGGCGCGATCGCCAATGACGGCGCGATCGATCTGTCCGCGCATTTCGCCAATGAATATCCGACCTTGCGCGAGGCGATCACCGCGCAAGCGCTGCCGCTGCTGGTTGATTTCGCGGCGCGGCGTTCCGCCGACCACGCGCTGGCCGACATCGCCTGGTTGCCGCCGATCCCGCAGCCGGAGAAGATCATCTGCGTCGGCGTGAATTATCCGGACCGCAATGCCGAATACAAAGACGGCCAGGACGCGCCCAAGTTTCCGAGCCTGTTCATGCGGACGCCGCGCTCGTTCGTCGGCCACAAGGCACCGTTGATCCGGCCGCGCGCCTCGGCGCAGTTGGATTACGAGGCCGAGCTGGTTCTCGTCATCGGCAAAAGCGGCCGTCATATCGCCGAGCGCGACGCGCTCGATCACATCGCCGCGCTGACGCTGTGCAATGAGGGCACGATTCGCGACTGGGTGCGTCACGCCAAGTTCAATGTCACGCAAGGCAAGAATTTCGATTCGACCGGCAGCCTCGGGCCGTGGATCGTGCCTTATACAGATGAGGCGCAGATCGCCGACATCCGGCTGACCGGCACGGTCAACGGCGAATTGCGGCAGGACGATCGCACCAGCCGGATGATATTTTCGTTCCGCTACCTGATCGCTTACCTGTCGAGCTTCACGACGCTGATGCCCGGCGACGTGATCGTCACCGGGACGCCGACCGGCGCCGGCGCGCGGTTCGATCCGCCGCGCTTCCTGGTGCCGGGCGACGTGGTCGAGATTTTTGCGGACGGGATTGGTGTGTTGCGCAATGGCGTGGCGGATGAGGCGTGAGTGACCCGTCTTGCCCCGGCGACCGAGAGGTCTGTTGCAAACATAAGAACAAGGACCACGGCATGACCAAACTCACCGGCGGCGAGGCGATTGTCTCGGGACTGACAGCACACGGCATCGACACCGTGTTCGGCCTGCCCGGCGCGCAAATCTACGGATTGTTCGACGGCTTTCACAAAGCCGGGATCAAGGTGATCGGCGCGCGCCACGAACAGGCCTGCGGCTATATGGCGTTCGGCCATGCGCGCGCGACCGGCAAGCCCGCGGTGTTCAGCGTCGTGCCCGGCCCCGGCGTGTTGAATGCGAGCGCCGCGATGCTGACGGCGTTCGGCTGCAACGAGCCGGTGCTGTGTCTCACCGGCCAAGTGCCGACCGCGTTTCTCGGCCAGGGCCGCGGCCATCTGCACGAAATGCCGGATCAATTAGCCACCTTGCGCGGCTTCACGACATCGGCCGAGCGGATCGATCATCCGGCGCAAGCGCCGATGAAGGTCGCGCGCGCGTTTCAGCAGATGCGGTCGGGCCGCAAAGGCCCGGCGGCGCTGGAAATGCCGTGGGATGTGTTCATGCAATCGGCCGAGGTCGCGGATGCGGAAGTACTCAAGCCCATCGCGCCGCCACCGCCCGACGCGGATCGGATCGCCGATGCCGCGAAGCTGATCGCGGCGAGCAAACGTCCGATGATCTTCGTCGGCGCCGGCGCATTCGACGCGGCGGGTGAAATTTTAGCGCTTGCCGAGATGATCGACGCGCCGGTGGTCGCGTTTCGTTCGGGCCGCGGCATCGTCAGCAACGCGCATGAACTGGGCCTGACCATCGCCGCCGCGTGGCGGCTATGGCCGCAGACCGATTTGATGATCGGGATCGGCACCCGACAGGAGCTGCCGGGCTGGCGCTGGAATGCCACGCCGGCCGGCATCACGTCGGTGCGGATCGATATTGATCCCACCGAGATGCGCCGCGTCAAACCCGACGTCGCCATCGTCGCCGATGCGACCGAGGCGACGCGCGATCTCGTCGCGGCGGTGAGCCGTGCGGGATTCACAAAATCGAAATCGCGACGCGCGGAGATCGGCGAGGCGACCGCCGCCGCGCAAGACGCGATCCAGAGCGTGCAGCCGCAGATGGCCTATCTCGACGTGCTGCGCGCCGTGTTGCCCG
>JAQGJY010000199.1 GCA_028290325.1 Tardiphaga sp. | reverse complement strand
TTGAGCGCGATCCCCGATGTCGCCGTGACCGGCTCGATCCGCCCGACCGGCCGCAATGCGGCCGACACCGGCGCGCCGAAGCCGAGCCCGATGAACGACACCGTCATTTTCGTCGCCCCGCCGGATCGCGAAGCCCGGCTCGAATCCCGCACACCTGTTGTCGCGGCTCCGGCGCCGGCCAAATTCGCCAAGGTCCAAGGCGGCGTCGAAAATGCGATCACGCGCCTGCAAGCCTCGCTCGATCAGATCGAGAGCCGGCAGATCGCGGCATTGGCCGGCGTCGAGGAGACGATGGAATCCCGGATGCGGCGGATGCGCGGCGTGATCTCCGACCTCGGCCTCAATATGGCGCAGCTCGAAGCCGCCACGCCGCGCGGCAATATGGGCGGCCCGTTCGTGCCGGTGAAGCTCGACGGCAATGCCGGCCCGTTCGAACGCCAGCTCTATCGCATCCAGATCAGCCGCGCGCAGGTCGACAAGCTCAACCGCACGCTGGCGCTGGTGCCCTATCGCAAGCCTGTCGTCGGCGAGGTCGAATTCACGTCGGGGTTCGGCGTCCGCAGCGATCCGTTCCTCGGCCGCCCGGCGATGCATACCGGCCTCGATTTCCGCGCGCCGACCGGCGATCCGATCCGCGCCACCGCCATCGGCAAGGTGGTCTCGGCGGCGTATCAGGGCGGCTATGGCCGCATGGTCGAGATCGATCACGGCAACGGCCTGTCCACCCGCTACGGCCATATGTCGGAAATCCACGTCAAGGTCGGTGACAGCATCAAGATCGGTCAAGTGATCGGCGCGGTCGGCTCGACCGGACGCTCGACCGGCCCCCATCTGCATTACGAAACCCGCATCGACGGCGAAGCGGTCGATCCGCAGAAATTCCTCCGCGCCGGCGTCCGGTTGAGCGCGGGTTAAGCCAGGCTCGTCATCCCGCCCTCGAACGATTGTTGCCGGATGAAACCCACAGGGTGCGATTGCGCACCGGGGACTCTTCGCGTCGTGGTCATGATAACCTTGACGAGATCCCGGGCTCGCTCGCGGCGCGCGCTGCGCGCGTTCGGGAATGACGGGTTTTCAGAACGGGCAGATGCGTGACCTCTCAGCTTCTCAGAACAGGCCCTCGTTATCCCCGCCTCGGCCGGTTCTGCTTCCGCGCGACGCGCCGACTGGCGACATGGCTGATGACGCTGGCGGGCTTCCACGCCAACGATTCCAGTTTCACCGCGCGGCGCATCACAGCCATTCGCGCCAAACTCGCGCGCGGCGAGACCGTCTATCTCGCCGGCCTCGGCCTGCCCGGCACGCATAATTCCGGCGTCGCCCTTGTCGAAGTCACGCAGGCCCACGGGCCACACCTAATCGTCAACAACGAGGAGGAGCGATTCTCCGGCGACAAGCACACCACGCAATATCCGCGCGCGGCGCTCGACGCGATGCGCGCCACGTTGCGCGCGATGGGGCGCGATATCGGCGACGTCGATGCGTGGCTGACGAGCTGGGACTATCCGGATTTGATCGGCACGCTGGTCCGCAGCGTCGTCGAGGAATTCCCGCACAGCGTCAGACTGCTGCTGACGAAAAATGCGGTCTCCTTCGATGCGCGACGCCTCGAGCAGATGACGCGGACGCCAAAACTGTTGGCGCGTCAGTTTGGTCTGCCCGAGCGCGTGCCGCTGTTGATGATGCCGCATCACGACAATCACGCCTGGTTCTCGGTCGCGGCGTCGCCCTTCCCCGATGACGAACCGGTCGCCATCGCCGTCCTCGACGGCACCGGCGATCTCGGCTCGATCTCAACTTACCTGGCGCGGCGCGGAGCAATGACCAGGCTGTTCTGCAACGATAGCGTGTTCGATTCGCTCGGCGCGTTCTATAGCGTGATCGCCTCGACGCAAGGCGGCTGGACCTGGCTGTCCTGCGAGGGCCGCTATATGGGCGCGGCCGCGTGGGGCGACGGCGACCGCGCCACCAATCGCTATTACGCGACGCTGAAGAACGTGTTGCATCTCGGCGACGACGGGGCGGTCCATCTCAACCGCGCGATGGCGAACTGGTACTGCGATCCGTTCGAGCAACCCTACAAGCAGCCGCTGATCGCGCTGCTCGGCGCGCCACTGCAACCCTCGCAGCTCTGGAATCCCGACGCCGTGCTGCGTGTCGAGGACATCGCGCATCGCCCCGACACCCGCGACCGGCTCGACAAGGCGGCCGCGACGCAGATGGTGTTCGAGGACGCGCTGATCCACGTCATCGATGCTCTGTTGCGGCGAACCGGCGCCAACCGACTCGTGCTGGCCGGCGGCGTCGCGTTGAACGCCGTCGCCAACATGCGGCTGCTGGAGCATTTCAACACCGACTGGTTTCGCCGCGCGCAGAACCGCAACGCGACCTTGCATCTGTGGGTGCCGCCGGTGCCCGGCGATGCCGGCGTCACGATCGGCGCGGCATGGCTGTTCGCGCAGCTCGTCGGGGCGCCGCGGGGAGCCGCGATGACTCACGCGTTTTATTGCGGCACGCCGCCTCCGCTCGACGGGATCGCGGCTGCGTTGCAAGCCGACGACATCGCCTCGCAATTCGTCGGCGAGATCGCGACCGAGACCGGGCGAGAAGCGGTCGCCGATCTGATGGCGTTCATGGTCGCGAAAGGCGGCATCATCGCGCTGTTTCAGGGCGCGGCGGAAACCGGCCCGCGCGCGCTGGGGCATCGCTCGATCCTCGCCAACCCCTGCGATCCGGCAACCCGCAATCGCCTCAATGCGCGGGTAAAATATCGCGAGGCGATCCGCCCGCTGGCGCCGATGATGACGCTCGACGCGGCGCAGCGTTTGTTCGTGCTCGACGACGGCGCATCGGATGACGATTATAATGCCTACAATTACATGGTGCTGACGGCGCGCGCGCGCCCCGAGGCACGCGATGTCATCCCCGCCGTGATCCATGCCGACGGCACCGGCCGCATCCAGATCGTCCGCGCCGAATCCGATCCATTGACGCATGCCTATCTGGTCGCGCTCGGCCGTCATATCGGCGTCGAGGTCTCGGTCAACACGTCGTTCAATGTCGGCGGCCCGATCGCGCAGACGCCGATGCAGGCGATCGACACGCTGCGCCGCGCCGCCGATCTCGACGTCGTGCTGCTGGTGGCCGACGACGGCACCGTCACCGCCGCATGGCACGGCGGCGCGCGCGACAGCGGGCGATTTATCGGGTGGTTGACGGATTGGCAGGCGAGCCAACCCTAAGCCGGTCATCCCCGAGGGCGCGAAGAGCCGCCCTCGGCGGGCTGACGATGGCCGCCATTTTAGTTGCCGCTAATCCACATCATCCACCGCGCCCGGCGACGTGCCGAACGCGCGCTGGGCCAATGTCGCGCCCATGAATTCGTCGAGGTCGCCGTCGAGCACGCCCGACGTGTCGGAGGTCTGCACGCCGGTGCGCAGATCCTTCACCATCTGATACGGCTGCAACACATAGGATCGGATCTGGTGGCCCCAGCCGATGTCTGTCTTGGCGGCCTGATCGGCGGCCGCCTTTTCCTCGCGGCGCTTCAACTCGATCTCGTACAGCCGCGCGCGCAGCATGTCCCAGGCCTGCGCCTTGTTCTTGTGCTGCGAGCGCCCGGCCTGACAGACCACGGCGACGCCGGTCGGAACGTGGGTCAGACGGACGGCCGACTCGGTCTTGTTGACGTGCTGGCCGCCGGCGCCACCCGAGCGCATCGTATCGACCCGCACATCGGATTCCGCGATGTCGATCTTGATCGAGTTATCGACCACCGGAAAAATCGCCACGCTCGAAAACGAGGTGTGCCGCCGCGCATTCGAATCGTAGGGCGAAATCCGCACGAGGCGATGCACGCCGGCTTCGGTCTTCAACCAGCCATAGGCGTTGTGGCCGGTGATCTGGATCGTCGCCGATTTGATGCCGG
Organism: Tardiphaga sp.; assembly: GCA_028290325.1. Lineage (GTDB taxonomy): Bacteria > Pseudomonadota > Alphaproteobacteria > Rhizobiales > Xanthobacteraceae > Tardiphaga. The sequence goes on along the minus strand of JAQGJY010000199.1, from coordinate 924 downwards.
CCTCTTCGCCCTGCGTCTCTTCGAGATATTCGACCTTGAAGCCGTGCTTCTCGGCCCAGCGCGTGTACATGCGCAGCAGCATCGAGGCCCAGTCCTGGCTCTCGGTGCCGCCCGCGCCGGCATGGACTTCCAGATACGAATCGAAACGGTCGGCCTCGCCGCCGAGCAGCGCCTCGAGCTCGCGGCGCGCGACTTCTTTCTTCAGCGCTTTCAGCGCCGCCTCGGCTTCGAGCACCACGGCGTCGTCGTTCTCGGCCTCGCCGAGCTCGATCATCCCGACCTGCTCGTCGAGTTCACGCGTGACCTTGTCGATGCCGCCGAGCGAATCCTCAAGCGAGGTTCGCTCCTGCATCAATTTCTGCGCTTTTTGCGGGTCGTTCCAGAGATTGGGATCCTCGGCGAGCGTGTTCAGCTCAGCAAGGCGGGCCGTGGATGCATCGACGTCAAAGATGCCTCCTCAGCAGCCCGACTGACTGCTTGATCTCTTCGACGAGGCGTTCGATTTCAGGGCGCATGATGACTCACAGGGCCGGCGAATGATTGAAGGCGGGATGTAGCGGCGCGCGTGGCAAAGCGCAATGCGTCATCGCGCGTGGGGCAATCTCTCCGTCATTGCGAGGCGCATCATTTTCTCAACTTGAGCGATCGATGCGACGAGGCAATCCAGTCTGTCTGGCAAAGGAAAGGCTGGATTGCCGCGCTTCCGACGGACCGGCGAAAGCCGGCCCGTCAGCGCTCGCGATGACGAAACCTAATACAATCCGCCCGTTCCCGACCGCATGATCATGCGGTCGGCGTCAGGCGACACGGTGAGCGATCGCCCCTCCGCGTCGGCGACGCCGATCACGGAATAATTGTCCGGCGGCGCGGTCCCCGGCTTGAAGGCTTCGAGGATGGTGCGGCCGCTGTCGCCCGGACCGGCGC
>JAQGJY010000087.1 GCA_028290325.1 Tardiphaga sp. | reverse complement strand
GCGCCGTTAACGCTCCCGGTAACCATATTCGGCCATGATGTTGCCGGCGTCGCCTTAATCCCGGCGAAATGGCTCCGTATCCGATTGATTAACGTTTATAACCGGCTGACAGACAGGTCGCCGGGTGCGGCATGCAGGCCACGACTCAACCGTCCAATGCGTCAGGCGTTTCGATGCTCCAGAACTCTGCCAGATCTTCCGCGATGATGTTACGCTTTCGCCATGGCGGCCTGGTCGCCATGCTGGCGATCAGCACAGCGCTCGGCGGCTGCGGCACCGGCTCGCTGCTCGACAAGTTCTCCACCTCGAAAGAAGATGCCTTCGCCGAGGAGCCCGCCGACAAGCTCTATAATGAGGGCCTGTACCTCATGAACCAGAGCAAGGATCCCAAGGCCGCCTCGAAGAAATTTGAAGAGGTTGATCGCCAGCATCCGTATTCCGACTGGGCGCGCAAGTCGCTGCTGATGTCGGCCTATGCGTTCTATCAGGCTGGCGACTACGACAGCACGATCGGCTCCGCGACGCGTTACGTCACGCTGCATCCGGGCAGCGCCGACGCCGCTTACGCGCAATACCTGATCGCCGCCTCGCATTACGACCAGATCCCCGACATCTCGCGCGATCAGGGCCGCACCGAAAAGGCGATGAACGCCCTTGAAGAGGTGATTCGCAAATATCCGACCTCGGAATACGCGACATCCGCCAAGAAAAAGCTCGAAGGTGCGCGTGACCAGCTCGCCGGCAAGGAAATGAGCGTCGGCCGCTACTATATGGAAAAGCGCGACTACACCGCCGCGATCAACCGCTACAAGACCGTGGTGACGCAGTATCAGACCACGCGTCATGTCGAGGAGGCGCTGGCCCGCCTCACCGAGGCCTATATGGCGATCGGCATCGTCGGCGAGGCGCAGACGGCGGCCGCCGTGCTTGGCCACAACTTTCCTGACAGTCGCTGGTACAAAGACGCTTATAATCTTGTAAAGTCCGGCGGTCTCGAACCGAGCGAGAACAAGGGCTCCTATATTTCGCGGGCCTTCAAGCGCATTGGTCTCGGATAAGGCCTTCTTTTCATGCTGTCGCGCCTGTCGATCCGTGACATCGTCCTGATCGAGCGGCTGGATATCGAATTCTGTCGTGGCCTCGCGGTGCTCACCGGCGAGACCGGCGCCGGCAAATCGATTCTGCTCGATGCGTTCGCGCTGGCCCTGGGCGGGCGCGGTGACGCCGGCCTCGTGCGCCACGGCGCGGAGCAGGGCCAGGTCACGGCCGTATTCGACATCCCCAAGGGCCATCCGGCCTCCGCGATCCTGGCCGATCATGATTTCGAGGACACCGGCGAGGTGATTCTGCGCCGCGTGCAACTGGCCGACGGCCGCACCCGCGCCTTCATCAACGATCAGGCGATCAGCGTGCAAATGCTGAAGGCGGTCGGTTCGGTTCTGGTCGAGATCCATGGCCAGCATGACGAACGCGCGCTGGTCGATGCCGCGACGCATCGCAGGTTGCTCGATGCCTTCGCCGGTCTCGACAAGGATGTCACCGCCGTCGAGAAGCTCTGGAATCAGCGCCGCGTGGCGCAGAGCGTCCTGGCCGCGCATCGCGCCACGATGGAGCGCGCCGCGCGCGACGCGGATTATCTGCGCCATGCCGCCGACGAGCTGAGGAAGCTCGCGCCGAAGGACAACGAAGAGAGCGAACTCGCCGAGCGCCGCACCGGCATGATGCAGGGCGAGAAGATCGCCGGTGACCTGCGCGAGGCGCAGGAGGCCGTCAGCGGCCACAATTCGCCGGTCTCGATCTTGGCCAATGCCGTGCGCCGGCTGGAGCGCCGCGCCGGTTCGTCGCCGACTTTGGTCGAACCGGCCGTGAGGGCGATCGACGCCGCGATCAACGCGCTCGAAGAGGCCGACCAGCATCTGACGGCGGCGCTGATCACCGCCGATTTCGATCCGTCGGAACTGGAGCGCATCGAGGAGCGGCTGTTCGCCTTGCGGGCGGCGGCGCGGAAATACGCCACGCCGGTCGATGGCCTGGCCGCGTTGGCCGCGAAATATGGCGCCGACGTCGCGGCGATCGATGCCGGCGCGGGGCAGCTGGACGCGCTGGATGACGCCGCCGCCAAGGCCGATGCGGCCTATCGCGCGCATGCGACGAAACTCTCGATGGCGCGCAAGAAATCCGCCGAGAAGCTCAACAAGGCGGTGATCGCCGAATTGGCGCCGCTCAAGCTCGAACGCGCGAAGTTCATGACGCAGGTCGAGACCGATCCGACGACGCCGGGGCCGCAGGGCATCGACCGCGTCGAGTTCTGGGTCCAGACCAATCCCGGCACGCGGCCCGGCCCGATGATGAAGGTGGCGTCGGGCGGCGAACTCTCGCGCTTCCTGCTGGCGCTGAAAGTCGTGCTGTCGGATCGTGGCTCCGCGCCGACGCTGGTGTTCGACGAGATTGACACCGGCGTCGGCGGGGCCGTGGCCGACGCGATCGGCGCGCGGCTGGCGCGGCTCGCCAGCTCCGTGCAGGTGATGGCGGTGACCCATGCGCCGCAGGTCGCCGCGCGCGCCGACCAGCATCTGCTGATCTCCAAGGAAGCGCTCGACAAGGGCAGGCGCGTCGCCACCCGGGTCAATGCGCTGGCCGACGATCATCGCCGCGAGGAAATCGCCCGCATGCTGGCCGGCGC
>JAQGJY010000052.1 GCA_028290325.1 Tardiphaga sp. | reverse complement strand
TCATCCCAGTCGATGTCGTCGAGCGCGAACGTAACCAGGCCGAGTTGGTCGGCGGCTTCGGCGTCGAGCGCCTCGCCGATGCGCGCCCGCGCGGTCTGCACGTCGGATGGCTCGGCCTGAAAACGCGACTCCAGCCGCGTGAGGCCATGGCTCATCGGATAAGGTCCGAAATTCATCGCCGACAAGATGATGGCGGGCGCCGGGCGGTTGTCGCCCTGGCGCGCCCCGATCAGCATGTAGGAGCGATCCGCCGCGAACACCAATTCGGCGAGCGTGCCGACGAAGCACGAGCCGGGCTCGACCAATGTCACCAGCGTCCGCGAGGTGACGTCGATGCGCTTCAGCACGCGCTTCCAGTAATGCCTGATTTCATTGACCAGCCAATGCGTCTTGTTGGCCTCGAGAAATGCGTCATGGGCCAGCACATTCGCGCCGTCACCATGCGACTTGAACACCAGCATCGCCGTGTCGAGTTCATTGATGCGCAAATGCAGGATCGCGTCGTCGAGCTCGCGCGCGGCCTGCAACGGCCAGAACTTGGCGCCCTGCTCGATCATGCCGGCCAAATCCGGCGCTCCGGCGTCAGGCGCCTTGATGGAAATGGTCGCGATGCGCGCAATGCGATCGATATCGACGCTCACCAATCCGTAACGCATGCCGTTGGTGTCGATCGTGCGATCGAGCGGCGCGAGCGTCACGCCATCGCCGTCACCGTTCCGCCTCGAGGCGGCGGCGAATTCCCTGGCGCGGTCGGCGACCTTGGCTTCTAATTTAGAGTTCGCTGCAATTTCATCGACGAAGCGCCATTGCACGGCGCGCTTGCCCTTGATGCCTTCCTCGATGGTGCAGAAATAATCGGCGTGGTCGCGGCGCACCTTGCGCTTGTCGACGACGCGCGTCAGCCCGCCGGTGCCGGGCAACACCGCGAGCAGCGGCACTTCCGGCAACGCCACGGCGGCCGAACCGTCATCGGCCATGATGATGTGGTCGGTGGCGAGCGCCAGCTCGTAGCCGCCGCCGGCCGCGGTGCCGTTGATGACCGTGATGAAACGTTGGCCGGAATTGGCGCTGGAATCTTCCAGGCCGTTGCGGGTCTCGTTAGTGAACTTGCAGAAATTGACCTTGTGCGCGTGGGTCGCGCCCGCCAGCATGCGGATGTTCGCGCCGGCGCAGAACACGCGGTTTTTGCCGGACCGCACGACGACGGCCTTGACGCCCGGATGCTCGAAGCGCAGGCGCTGCACCGCATCAGCCAATTCGATATCGACGCCGAGATCGTAGGAGTTCAGCTTGAGCAGATAGCCCTCGAACAGCCCGGCGTTTTCATCGACGTCCATCGTCAGCGTGGCGATGTCGCCCGCGACCGTCAGCTTCCAATGCTTGTAGCGCGACGGCTCGGTCTGGAAATCGATGAACTTGGCGCCGTTCGCGAGCGCGCGGTCTTCGCCGGCCATGAGCTACCCTGTCGTGCTGTGTCCTGCCTGTGACTATGAATAATAATGCATGTTGCGGGGTCGGTCTAGCAATAAGATGCATTTTCTTTCATATCGAGCTATGATAATTCAGCATGACTGGGGGATTTCGTGTGTGTCGCGGGAACCGCGTCACCCCCGGCGCGGCGGGCCGATTGCCGGCTCAGCTTAAGCTGACGCGATCCTGCTCGAGCCATTTTAGCGCCCGCTGAAACAGCTTGATGCAGGACTTGTGCAGCCGGTCGCCGGTGGCGACGGCGGCTTGACCGGCGCAAGCGCGCGCATAAGTGCCCTCGAGAATAAGGCCGAGCTTGTAGCAGCCGAGCACGCCGTACCATTTCAGGTGCGTGCAGTCGCGCGGACTGTGCTCGGCGTAGTGCGCCATCAACTCCTCGATGCGCGGAAAGCCGTCCCATGGCGTGATGCCGATCTCCGACGTCGTCTGACCGCGCAGGTCGGGCCACGTCGCCATGATCCAGCCCATGTCGAGCAGCGGATCGCCGATTGTGCACAACTCCCAATCGACGATCGCGGCGAGTTCGGCGCTGTCGTTGCGAAACATCACGTTCGACAGATGATAATCGCCGTGCAGGATGCCAGGCGTGAAGGTCGTTGGCCGGTTTTGCGTCAACCAGTCCGCGACGACATCGATGCCGGCGATCGCCGCCGGGCCGGGCCATTCCTTGTAGTCGTGATAGCTGTCGAGCAGCGCCCGCCAGCGCGGCACCTGCCGTTCCAGAAAACCATCGCTCTTGCCGAAATCCGCGAGGCCGACTTTGACATGATCGACGCGCGACAGCGCCAGCGCGCCCTCGACCAGCGCGAACCCCATGCGGCGGCGGAGCACGGCATCAGTGGCGTGCGGCGCGGGCAGTGCGACCGTCGCGTTGAAGCCGTCGATCGGCTCCATCAGGTAGAACGCCGCGCCGATCACGTCGTCCGACGAACAGGCCGCGATCAGGCGCGGATGCGGAACATCGGTCGTCGCCAACGCGCCGAGCGCGCGCGCCTCGCGTCGGTTGGTGGCGTTGCCGTCGCCGCGCGGTGATTTCGGCGAGCGCCGCAGCACATAGGGCCTGTTGTCACGCACGAAGCGCAGCAGCACGTTCTGCGTGCCGCCGATCAACGGCGTGACGTCGCGCAGATCGCCGTGGCCGAGGCCTTGGTGATCCATCCAGCCGCGCAGGGCGTCCAGATCGACCAATTGTTGCCAGGTTTCCTCGCTCATGCGGGCACGATGCCCGCCGCCTTGATGACCGGCAGCAATCGTTTCTCCTCGGATTCGCGAAACGCGGTGATCTCTGCCGGCGTCGTCGGGAAAGCGATCGCGCCAAGCTCGGCGTATTTCTGGATCAACAGCGGATCCGCCAGCGCCTGCACCGCCAATGCGTTGATGGTCACCGCGAGCTCGGCCGGCAATTTCGCGGGACCGCACAACGCCGTCCACGATGTCAGCTCATAGCCCGGCAGCAATTCCCCGAGCGCCGGCACATCCGGCAGCGCCGGGCTGCGCGTCTTCGTCGTGACGGCGAGCGCGCGCACCGAACCTTCGCGAATCGCCTGCAGCGAGCCCGGCAGATTGTCGAACAAGGTATCGACGCGGCCGGCGAGCAGATCGATCATCGCCGGCGCGCCGCCTTTATAGGTGACGTGCTGCAAATCGACGCCGCCCATACTCTTCATCATCTCGCCGGACAGATGGAGCGTGGTGCCGATGCCGGGCGATGCATAGGTCAGCTTGCCCGGCGACGCCTTGGCGAGGGCGAGCAGCTCGCGCAGAGTTTGCGCCGGCAGATCCTTGCGCACGACCAGCACGTTCGGCAACTGCCAGAGCCCGCTGATAAAGGTGAAGTCCGCGGCGGCTTGATACGGCAGCTTGGCATATGTGCCGACGGCGATCGCGTTGGTGGCGATGCTGCCCATGCCGAGCGCATAGCCATCCGGCGAGCTTTTCGCGATCGCGTCCGCGCCGATCACGCCGCCCGCGCCGCCGCGATTTTCCACGATGAATTGTTGGCGCGTCATCTCGCTCATCTTCTGGCAGAAGATGCGCGACAGCGTATCGGTCGCGCCGCCCGCCGCGAAGCCGAGATAATAGCGCACGCCGCGCGACGGCCATGCCGCCTGCGCGCGCGCCAAATTCGGGGCGGCGATCGCCGCGCCGAGCAACGCCAGAGCATGACGACGCGACAGGGCCTGGACCATGTGTTCTCCCTCGATCTCTGCCGGGCGTTGAACCGCCCGTGTCAGTCCGGATAAAGCTCGCGCGCCTGTGCGACCACGCGCGGCAGATGATAGCTCGGAAACAATTCGTTGGTCGGCTTGTAGCCGCGCAACACCTGCTTGGCCACCGTGACGAGATGGACTTCGGTTGGACCATCCGCGAGGCCGAGGAAATACGAATCGATCACCTGTTGCGCGAACGGCATCTCGCGCGACAGCCCGATCGACCCATGCAGATGCAGCGCGCGGCCGGCGACGTCGTGCAGCACTTTTGGCATCGCCACCTTCACGGCGGCGATGTCCTTCAGCACTTTCTTATAATCCTGATGCTTGTCGATCAGCCACGCGGTGCGCAGCACCAGCAGCCGGAACTGCTCGATCTGAATCCACGACTCGGCGATCTTTTCCTGCACGGTCTGCTTGTCGGCCAGCACCTCGCCCTTGGTCCGGCGCGACAGCACGCGCTCGCACATCGCATCGAATGCGGCCTTGGCATGCGCGATGGTTCGCATCGCGTGATGGATGCGGCCACCGCCGAGCCGCACCTGCGAGACCAGGAAGCCGCCGCCCTCGTCGCCCAGCATCGCATCTTTGGCGACCCGGACATTCTCGAAGCGCAAATAAGCGTGCGAGTCGGTATGATCGCCATAGCCGGCATTGCGGACGATCGAGAGCCCCGGCGTGCCGGCCGGCACGATGAACATCGAGCATCGTTTCGCCAACGGCAACTCGGCATTGGTGACGACCATGACGATAAAGAACGCCGCGTAGCGCGCATTGGACGCGAACCATTTCTCGCCGTCGATGCGCCAGCCATCCGAGGTGCGCGTTGCCGTCGTGGTGAAGACGCCGGGATCGGCCCCACCCTGCGGTTCGGTCATCGCGAAACACGAGACGATCTCGTTGTCGAGCAGCGGTTGCAGATACTGCGTCTTCTGCGCCGGCGTGCCGTAATGCGCTAGGATTTCGGCATTGCCGGAATCCGGTGCCTGACACCCGAACACCGTCGGGCCATAGGCCGAGCGGCCGATGATCTCGTTGAGCAGCGCCAGCTTGACCTGCCCGTAGCCCTGTCCGCCCAGCTCCGGCCCGAGATGGCAGCCCCACAGGTTGCGGGCCTTCACCTTGGCTTGCAGCGGCCGCACCAGCGCATTGCGCTTGGGGTCCGCGACGTCATAGGGACTGCCGAGCACATGATCGAGCGGCAGCACTTCCGCCTTGATGAAGGCCTCGACCCAGTCGAGGTCTTTTTGAAATGCCGGGTCGGTCTCGAAGTCCCATGCCATGGTGGTGGTCCCTGTTGTCGCGTGGTCGGCGCCGTCATCGCCCGACGACCGGGCGATCCAGCATTCCGAAATTTCGCAGATGAACTGACGTCTCCGAATACGAGACCTCCGCCTTCGCGGCGGCGCCGTTCGTTGTCGCGGCAAACCGCGTTACAAAATCAAGCCGCCATCGACGATCAGCGTTTGTCCGACAATGTAGGACGACAGCGGCGAGGCCAGAAACAAGGCCGCGCCGGCCATGTCCGCCGGCGTGCCGAGGCGCTTCAGCGGAATATTCGCCACCGCGCCTTCGAGCCGCTTCGGATTGGCGGTCGTCACCTTGGTCAATTTCGTATCGACCAGCCCCGGCGCGATGCCGTTGACGCGAATGCCATCTTCCGCCCACGCCTCGCCGAGCGTCCGCGTCAGGCCGACCGCTCCGGTTTTCGATGCGTTGTAAGACGGATTGCCCTTGGTCGAGTGGAACGCCGCCGTCGAGGACACGATGATGAACTGGCCCGCGCTCGCTTTCAGCATGGGATGGAATTTCGCGCCGCAGGCCCTCAGGCTCATGAGGGTGACTTCCATCACCTTGCGGAAGCCCTCCAGTTCGAATTCGCCGCGCTTGTAGAACACCGTACCCTGCGCCAGCACCAGCACATCGAGCTTGCTGAAGGCTGGCGCAAGGCTTTCAATGCTGCTTGCGTTGCTGACATCGAGCTTGGCATACTGCAGTCCGGTCAGATCGGAACCTTCCTCGTTGGCATAATCCTTTGCCGTGGCGCGGGTGCCGTAGACGTGCACCTCCGCGCCCTTGGCGCGAAAGGCTTGCGCGATGCCGTTGCCGATGCCGCTCGATCCGCCGACGACGAGGACGGTCTTGCCGCCGAAATCCAGTTCGTTCACCGTTGTCTCCCTCTGTCGGCGCGGATTAGGTCGTCCGCTTAAAACGTTTGACCTAATTTGCGCTTCGTGACAGCGTTGTCAACATGGCTGATGCGGGAACGCGGGATTTACTCAAGCTGGCGGCGCGGCGACTGTTCGCCCTGCGCGGCTTCGATGGCGTCAGCGTGCGCGACATCGTGGTGGCGGCCGGCCAGCGCAATTCGGGCTCGCTGCATTATTATTTCGGCAGCAAGGACGAACTGGCGCGCGAACTGGTGGCCGACGGTGCCAAGCTGATCGACGACCGCCGCAACCGTCATCTCGACGCGATCGAGGCGCGCGGCGGCCCGCGCAACCTGCGCGACCTGGTCGAGATTCTGGTCTGGCCGTCGACGAATCTCGCCGGCGACGTGACGCAGACATCGAAGGAAGACACTTACATCCGCTTCATCACCATGTTGCAGATGAGCCACCGGCAACTATTCCTCGACGCGCTCGAAGGCAAATGGGCCTCCGGCTACGACCGTGTGCTCGGCCACATCCGCGCGTTGCTCGCCGATATCGATCCCGAGATTCTCAATCAGCGGCTGATGCTGATGTCGCTTTACTTGCGCGCCGCGATGTCGTCGCGCGAGGCGGCGCTCGAAGGCGGCAAGCCGCATCGGGTCTGGAGCGATGCGGTGACGATGGAAAATTTTATCGACACGATCGAGGGCATGCTGAAGCCGAAGCCCTCGAAACGAACCGTCGCGATGCTCGAACAACGCGCCGCAGCGGGAAAGCTGCGCGGCAAGACAGCGCGCAGCAAGGCGGCCCAGAGCAAGAGCGGCCGGCGGGACAGCTACGCGCCGTAGATTGTCGGACCTTACGTCACCAACGGACCGCACCGCAGAGTGCGGCTTCAAATCACAGGGGAGAAACATGACGACACCAGGATCAGCCTATCTCGCGGCGGCAATCGCGCTATCGGCCGTCGCGACGCAACCGGCATTCGCGCAGAAGCAATACGGCCCCGGCGTCACCGATACCGAAATCAAGATCGGCCAGACCATGCCCTATAGCGGGCCCGCATCGGCTTATGGCGTGCAGGGCCGCATGGAAGAAGCCTATTACGCGATGGTCAACGCCAAGGGCGGCATCAACGGACGCAAGATCAATCTGCTCAGCCTCGACGACGGCTATTCGCCGCCGAAGACCGTCGAGCAGACGCGCCGTCTTGTCGAGCAGGACGAGGTGCTGGCGATCATCGGCACGATCGGCACGCCGACCAATTCGGCGATTCAGAAATATCTCAACGGCAAGAAGGTGCCCCAGATTTTCATCTCGACCGGCGCGGCGAAGTGGGACGACCCGAAGAACTTTCCGTGGACCACCGCGCTGTATCCGCCCTACCAGATGGAAGGGCAGGTGTTCGCCAAATATCTTCTGAAGAACAAGCCGGATGCCAAGCTTGGCGTGTTCTCCGCCAATGACGACGCCGGCAAGGATTACGTCAAGGGCTTGAAGGAGGGCCTTGGCGACAAGGCCAAGACGATGATCGTCAAGGAAGTCACCTATGAGACCTCCGAGCCGACCGTCGACTCGCAGATCGTCGCGCTGAAGGCCTCCGGCGCCGACACGATGTTCACGATGGCGACGCCGAAATTCGGCGCCCAGGCGATCAAGAAGGTCCACGAGTTGGGCTGGAAGCCGCTGAACTTCATCGTCAGCGTGTCATCCTCGATCAAGGGCGCGCTCGAACCCGCCGGCCTCGAAGCGTCGAAGGGTCTGCTGACGGCGCTCGCCGCCAAGACGCCGACCGATCCGCGCTGGCAGGAATCGGCCGACGTGAAGGAATTCAAGGAATTCTTCACCAAATGGTATCCGAAGGGTGACATGGCCGACGGCAGCAACGTTACCGGCTACATCTCGGCCTTTATGACCGTAAAGGTGCTGGAGGCCTGCGGCGACAACCTCACGCGCGAGAACCTCATGAAGCAGGCGACCAGCCTCAACAAGGTGGTGGCGCCCTTGCTGTTGCCCGGCATCACCATCTCGACGCGGCCGGATCGGTTCTCGCCCTATACGCAGATGCAGATCGCACGCTTCGACGGCACGAGCTGGGTGCCCGAGGGCGAGGTCCTGAACACCGACGCGCCGGGGCAGTAAGCTTCTGTCCCGGATGCCATGGAGCACGATCGGCAAAGCCGGTCGTGCTCCACCGCAGAGCCGGCGCCGTGACGAAGACGGCCTTTGATAGGGTCCCGGTTCTGGCGTCACAATTCCGCGCCTCGCTTTTGCCGCGCGGTGCCGCGCCGAGACACGGACACACACTTCAATGCGCGCGCGGAGACACGCAACGGGTCTCGATAGGAAACCACACATGTCCGACTACAAAGAACTCAGCCGCTCGGTCAAAGGGTCGCGCGTGCTGGTGACCGGAGCCGCCAGCGGCATGGGCCGCGCCACCGCCCGCGTCTTCGCGGCCGAAGGCGCCACCGTCGCCGTCACGGATTTCAATGCCGAGGGCGCGGAAGCGGTCGCCGCCGAGTTGCGCGGCAAGGGCCAGCAAGCGACCGCGTGGGCGCTCGACGTTGCCGATCCCGCCGCGATCAAGCGTGTCGTCGGCGAGATCGCGACAGCTTTCGGCGGGCTCGACATCGTCATCAACAATGCCGGCATTTCCGGTATCTCGGCCATCGACGGCGACGGTTACGAAGACTTGTGGGAGCGCCACATCGCGATCCTGCTGACGTCGCATCCGCGCGTGATCCGCGCGGCGTTGCCGTACCTCCGCCAGTCGAAACATCCGCGCATCGTCAACATCGCCTCGACCGAGGCGCTGGGCGCGACGGCGACGCATTCGACCTATTCGGCGGCGAAGGCCGGCGTGACCGGGCTGACGCGCTCGCTCGCGGTCGAGTTGGGACCGGAAGGCATCACGGTGAACTGCATCTGTCCGGGACCGATCACGACCGCGATGACCGATCGCGTCTCGCTGGAGCACAAAACCATCTACGCCAAACGGCGCACCGCGTTGAAGCGCTACGGCGATCCCGAGGAGGTCGCGCATATGACGCTGAGCCTGTGCCTGCCGGCGGCGTCGTTCCTCACCGGCGCGGTGATCCCGGTCGATGGCGGGCTGATGGCGCGCAACGCTTGAAGCCGCGCCTCGCTCGTCAGGGGCGCGCTGAACCGACCGCCGCGGCGGCGCCTGCAAATGCCGCTGGGGCAAAAGCCGATAGTTTTCTTGAACTTTTCCGGTAGGTTCCACTTGTAGCTTGTGCGAGCGGAATCGCTCCCCTGCACATCATGGCGCGCACTGGAACCGATGGATCGCTACAGCCAAAATCTCGACGACGTTTTTCCGGGTGACAGCGCCATGGCCCGCCAAATGCGCGCCCGCGATTGGAGCACGCATCCGCTTGGGGATCCCCGGGCCTGGCCCGAGGGGCTGAAGGTTCCGTTGCGGATGATGCTGCTGTCGCGGTTCGAGATGTGGCTCGGCTGGAGCGAGGAGGTCTTTTTCTTCTACAACGACGCCTACATCCCGACGCTCGGCGAAAAACACCCGAAGGCGCTGGGCACGCCGATGCGGATCGTGTGGAAGGAAATCTACCACAACGTCGAGGACCGCGTCGTGTCCGTGATGCGCGACAGCGTCGCGACCTGGGACAAGGCCCTGCAACTGCTGCTGATCCGACGCGGCTATCCTGAAGAAACCTACCACACGTTTTCCTACAGCCCGCTGCGCGGCGATGCCGGCACCACGGAAGGCCTGATGTGCGTCGTCTCGGAGGAAACCGAGCGCGTCATCGGCGAGCGCCGGCTGGAGACGCTGCGAACGCTGGCGCTCTCGTTGCTGCTCGTGCACACGCGGGACCAGCTCGTCTCCAGCGTCGAAAGTGCGCTCCGGAGCAACCAGCACGATTTTCCGTTCGCGCATCTTCGCCTGTTCGGCAAGACAGAGCGCCTGCGGGCGAGCCAGCTCGGCGATGCGGCATGGCCGTTCGGCAGCATTCTCGACGGCGCGGCGAGCGCGCGGTTCAAGCTTGACGACCTCGTGCAAGACCCTCCGCGGGGCGCATGGACGATTCCGCCACGCGAAGCCCTGATCGTGCCGATCGCCACGGCCGGGCAGGCCACGCCAAGCGGGGCGCTGGTGCTCGGCCTCAATCCCTATCGCCCCGAGGACAACGACATCACCGGCTTCGCGCAGCTGATCGCGGCGCAGATCGCAGGCGCCCTGGCGACGGTGGATGCCCGCGCCAGCGAAGCCGCCGAGGTCGAGCGACTGCGCGATCTGTTCGCCCAGTCGCCGTCGTTCATCGCGGTGCTGCGCGGCCCGAATCACCGCTTCGAAATGACCAATCCCGGCTATCAGAAACTGATCGGCCATCGCAACGTGATCGGCAAGACGGTGCGGGAAGCGCTGCCCGAGGTCGATGGTCAGGCCTATTTCGGCATGCTCGACAGTGTGTACTCCACCGGCCAGCCGATGGTGGGCCAATCCGCCCAGGTGACGATCCAGGCGACGCCGGGCGGTGAACCGGAATTGCGCTACATCGATTTCGTCTACCAGCCGATTCGCGATTCGCACGGCGACGTGACCGGCATTTTTGTCGAAGGCATCGACATCACCTCGGCGCACGCTTCCGCGGCGGCTTTGCGCGAGAGTGAATCGCGCTTTCGGACTTTCACTCAGGCGATCCCGAACCATTTTTGGACGTCGCTGCCGAACGGTCATCTCGACTGGTTCAACGATCAGATGCTCGCTTATACGGGCCGGACAACCGAGTCCCTGGTCGGCAACCGCTGGACCGAGATCGTCCATCCCGACGATCTGGCGCGGGCGACGGAGGCATGGATCCACTCGCTCGCCAGCGGCGACGATTACGAAATCGAATTCCGGATCCTGCGCGCCGACGGAGATTATTTATGGCACGTCGTTCGGGCGCTGCCGATGCGCGACGAGAAAGGCGCGATCACGCGCTGGATCGGCACCAACACGGATATTCACGCGCGCCGCATGTCGGAAGCCACCAGCTCCGCCGAGCGCGAGCGCATCTGGAATTCGACCACCGACCTGATGGGCACCGCCGGCACCGACGGCTATCTGAAGTCGGTCAATCCGGCGTGGAGCCGCCTGCTCGGCTATACCGAGGCGGAGCTTCTGGAGCGCCCGTTCACCGACATCATCGATCCGGCCGATCATCCGAAAGTCGTGGCGACCGTGGAACGGCTGGTGCGCGGCGAGGCCGTGGATGATCTCGAAGACCGCCTGATTCACAAGGACGGTTCAGCATCGCTGATCGCATGGTCGGCCGAGCCCGCTGGCGAGAATTTCTACATCGTCGGACGCAACGTCACGCAGCAGCGCCTTGCCGAGGATGCGTTACGCCAGGCGCAGAAGATGGAAGCGGTCGGCCAACTGACCGGCGGCATCGCGCATGACTTCAACAATCTGCTGCAAGGCATCACCGGCAGCCTCGACCTCGTGCAGAAGCGGATCAGTCAGGGCCGTACCAACGAGCTGGAGCGCTTCATCTCCGGTGCGATGACGGCGGCCAATCGCGCCGCCGCGCTGACGCATCGCCTGCTGGCGTTTTCGCGGCGGCAGCCGCTCGATCCGCGCCCGGTCAAAGCCAATCCACTGGTCGCCTCGATGGAAGACCTGCTGCGCCGGACGCTGGGCGAGCGCATCGAACTTGAACTGGTTCTGTCGGGCGGGCTGTGGCTGACATTATGCGATCCGAATCAGCTCGAAAGCGCGCTGCTCAACCTCGCGATTAACGCCCGCGACGCGATGCCCGACGGCGGCAAGCTGATCATCGAAACCAACAACGCGCATCTCGACAACGTTTATGTCGCGCGGCAACGCGACGTGCGCGCCGGACAGTATATCTGCATCGGCGTCACCGACACCGGCATCGGCATGAGCGAGGAGACGATTGCGAAGGCGTTCGAGCCGTTCTTCACGACCAAGCCGATCGGACAGGGGACGGGTCTCGGACTGTCGATGATCTATGGGTTCGCCCGGCAATCCGAAGGCTATGCCAAGATCTATAGCGAGCTTGGCAAGGGCACGACGTTCAAGCTCTACCTGCCGCGCCATCGCGGCGAGACCGCCGACGATGATGCGATGCCGGAACTCTCGGACGCCCACAGCGCCTATGTCGGCGAGACCGTTCTGGTGGTCGAGGACGAGCCCGTCGTGCGCGGGCTGATCGTCGAACTGTTGACGGAGCTGGGCTATCACACGCTGGAAGCCTCCGACGGACCGAAGGGCCTCGAAGTGCTGCAATCGAAACGTCACATCGATCTGCTGGTCACGGATATCGGTCTGCCCGGCCTCAACGGCCGTCAGGTCGCCGACGCCGGACGCCTGCTACGCCCCAAGTTGAAGATCTTGTTCATGACGGGTTACGCCGAAAACGCGGCGCTGGCGTCGGGCTTTCTCGATCACGGCATGGCAATGATCACGAAGCCGTTCGCGATGGAAGCATTCGCCACGCGGGTGCGCGAAACGCTTGAGGCTGTTTGATCTCGAAGCCATCAACCCGCGCTGACTCCCCTCTGCCGCGCGCGGCGAGAGCGGCGCACCGCACCCGGCGCAAGGCTCTCAGCCGTAGCGGCGTTGCGCTTCGATCGTCAGCCCCTTGCCGACCGCGCCGAACGTATCGCCCTCGATGGCGCGGGCCTCCGGCACCGCTGCCGCGATGGCGGTGCGGACATGCGGCAATTGCACCGAGCCGCCGGTGAGAAACACGGCGCCGATATCGGCGGCTTCAAGCTGCGCCTGTTGCAGGCATGTCGCGATCCGCGCACCGACGCGCTCGGCAAGGGTCTTCGTGTGCTTGACCAAAGCCGTGCGCGACGCATCCACTTTCAGCCCGGGCTCCACCCAATCCAAGGCGATGGACGCTTTGGTGTCGCCTGAGAGGCTGATCTTGGCTTCCTCGACATCCATCGCCAGCGTGTGACCGCGCTGCTCGTCGAGCACACGCAACAGGCGATCGAGCAGTTCGGGCTGCGCGGCGCTGTAGCGGACTTGACGAATATCGGCTGATACCTTGCTGTCATAGAGCCGATTGATGCTCGACCAGGTCGCCAGATCGTGGAAGTAGCTCGACGGCACGTCGAGGCCCGCGCGTTTCATCGCGCTGCGATAGCCGAGCAGCGGCATCACCACGCCGAGGCTGAACTGGCGATCGAAATCCGTGCCGCCGATCCGCACGCCGTCATTGGCGAGAATATCATCGGCGCGTTCGGTCTTGCCGT
>JAQGJY010000019.1 GCA_028290325.1 Tardiphaga sp. | reverse complement strand
GTTATAGACGATGAAGCCGATATCGACCTGCAGCGGCGTGCCGTCATAGTCGATCGTGACCGTGTGACTGTGGCCGCCGGGGCGAAGCTCGCGGTCATACACGGTGACCGGATATCGATGCGACAATGCCCACGCAGCGGCGTTGCCGGCGATTCCCGTTCCAACCACTGCGACGCGCATTCCGTAAGCCCCCGACGATCCAATTTTTTCGTATTTGCAAGCTACGATGCGGCGGCCGCCGGGTTTCAACAACCCCGTGCGTCAGCCTGATCGCGGCGTCCAATCGGCCAATATTCAAGATTCGGCAGATGAATTCTTCGTAAGGCTGGCGCGCGCGATCGCGATCGTGACCCGAAAAGCCCCGTGAAATGGGCAAAACCGGCATTCGCGGCAGCCGGCCGGCTCGCAGAAATGCAGCCGCATAAGTCGCCCAAGCCCTGTCCGCGCCTTGATCAGGCGGATAGACTGTCGTGGGGTTCGAATAGAGAGCATCACACGGTGGGACGGCTGCAATCTGACGATGCGCTGGCGCAAGACGCCACCGGACGGGACGGCCGTTGGCCGGGAGCAATGGCGTGAGCGGAGTGTTGTTCGGTCCTGCGCTGCGCGCCGCGCGTCTGTTTGCCGTGCTGGCGTTGGCGACAGAGACCAGCGGCTGCATCCTGACCAAGGATTTGCCGGATCCGGCGCTGGATGTGCCGTCCGCTTACGGCGCCTCTGGCGGCAAGCGGACCGATGCGCCGCCGAAGCTCGACTGGTGGCGCGGCTTCGGATCGCGCGAACTGACCGCGCTGATGGAAGAAGCGCAGACGGTCAACCTCGACATCGCCGCCGCGGCCGAGCGAATTACGCAAGCCGACGCGCAAGCGCGAATCACCGGGGCCGCCTTGCTGCCGAGCCTGTCGGCGCTCGGGTCGGTTTCGCGGCTAAAAAGCTCAAGCGCCACGTCGACGTCGGCCGGCACGACCGCCGGTGGAACCGTGGTCGGTACCACGGGCGGACGCGAGGTCACCACGTTTTCGTCGTCGCTTAGCGCCAGCTATGAGTTCGATTTCTGGGGCAAGAACCGCGCGGCGGCGTTGACGGCCGAAGAGACCACCAACGCGGTCCGCTTCGATCGTGAAGTCGTGGCCTTGACCACGATGGCGGCCGTTGCCAACGCCTATTTCCAGGTGCTTGCATCGCAGGATCGCATCCGCACCGCCACCGGCAATATTGCCAGCGCCCAACGCATCCTCGACGCGATCAAATCGCGGCTGGCGGCAGGCACCGGCAACGATCTCGAAGTGGCGCAGCAGGAGGGCGTGCTCGCCACTCAGCGCGCCTCGGTGCCGCCGCTGCGCCAGACGCTGGCAACCAACATCAACGCGCTGGCGTTGCTGGTGGCGCGACCGCCGGAAAGCCTGTCGGTCGCTGGCGGCTCGCTGAACCGGATCACGTCGCCGCGGGTGACACCGGGACTGCCGTCGGAATTGCTGACGCAACGTCCGGACATTCGCCGGCAGGAGGCCTATCTGGCCTCGGCAACGGCGAATGTCGGCAACGCCCGCGCGCAGTTCTTTCCGAGCATCGTGCTGACCGGCAATGGCGGCTACCAGAGTGCGGCGCTGGCGACGTTGTTCACGCCGCAGGCGGTATTCTACAATGTGGCATCGAGCCTGACGCAGCCGATCTTTGACGGCGGGCGCATTCAGGGCAATTTCGAATTGAGCAAGGCGCGGCAGGAGGAATTGCTGAACACCTATCGCAAGACGGTGGTGTCGGCCTTCACGGATGTCGATAACGCGCTGGTCGCGATCCGCCAGACCACGGAACGGCTGCGGCTGCAACGCGAAGTCCTCGCTGCGTCGCAGCGCGCGTTTGGTCTGGCCGAACAACAATTGCGCGCGGGCACCGCTGATATCGTGACCGTGCTAAACACCCAGCTGACGTTGTTCCAGGCGCAAGACCTGCTGTCGCAAGTGCAGCTGTCGCGTCTGCTGGCGATCGTCAGCCTCTATCAAGCGTTGGGCGGCGGCTGGGAGCCGCGAGTGGAGAGACCCGTCAATGCTCTTTAACCCGGATGGAACGCGGACCGGGAAGGATGCGCAGCCATCGCCGGCCACGCGCGTGGCCGGCGGGGCGCGTCGTCGCGTCGTATCGATCTTTGTCACGCTGCTGATCCTCGGCGGCCTCGGTTACATCGGCTGGATGGCGATGCAGCAGAAGCCGGCCGCGAATGCCGGACGCGGTCAGGGCGGCGGCGGACGGCCCGATCTGGCGGTGCCGGTGCTGGCGGCGACGCCGCGCACGCAGGACGTGCCGGTCTATCTCGACGGCGTCGGTTCGGTGAAAGCGCTCAACACCGTTACCGTCCGCGCGCAGGTCGATGGCAAACTGACCGCAATCAAGTTCAAGGAAGGGCAGGACGTCAAGGCCGGCGACGTGCTGGCCGAAATCGATCCGGTTCTCTACAAGGCGCTGCACGATCAGGCGGTCGCGAAGAAGGCGCAGGACGAGGCGACGTTGGCCAACGCGCGCCTTGATCTCACCCGCTACCAGCAACTCGCCGCGACCAACGCCGGCTCGAAACAACAGGCCGATACGCAGAAGGCGTCCGTCGCGCAGCAGGAGGCGCTGGTGCGCTCCGATCAGGCGGCGATCGACAACGCCGCCGCGACGCTCGGCTACACCAAAGTGGTGGCGCCGCTGAGCGGCCGCGTCGGGCTGCGTTTGGTCGATCAGGGCAACATCATCCGCGCATCTGACGCCAGCGGCCTCGTCGTCATCACGCAGTTGCAGCCGATCGCGGTGCAGTTCAGCCTGCCACAGCAGCAGATCGTTCGCGTCAACGCCGCCGCCGCGAAGGGTGAACTTCTGGTCGATGTCTTCGGCAATGACGGCGTGACCGTCGTCGATACCGGAACGCTCGCCGGCATCGACAATCAGGTCGATGTCACGACCGGCACGGTCAAGTTGAAGGCGGTCTTTCCGAACGAGAAATTTCAGCTCTGGCCGGGTCAGTTCGTCAATGTCCGGCTCAAGGTCGAGACGTTGCCGCAGGCGACCGTGGTGCCGACCTCGGCGGTGCAGCGCGGCCCCGGCGGCACGTTCAGCTACGTGATCGGGCCGGGCGACATCGTCAGCGCGCGGCCGGTGACGGTGACGCAGCAGAACGAAACCGACGCCGTCATCACCAGCGGCCTTACGGCGGCGGATCGCGTGGTCACGACCGGCTTCGCCAATCTTGCCGACGGCGCGAAGGTCTCGATCGGAAATAGCGACCAGACCATCACGCCCGATCTCGCGCCAAAAAAACGGCAGAGCAAGGGGGAAGGCAAGAACGCGGAGGGCGGCGAGCGTCGCGGCAAGAAGAATGCCGGCGGCGCGGCGGCGCCCGAGGGCGAGCAGAAGGGTCAGACCGGCCCCGCGCCGGCGGCGAAGTCGCCGCAGTGACGATGGCGGGGATCGGACAGCCATGAGCGTTTCCGAACCGTTCATCCGCAGGCCGGTCGCGACGTCGCTGCTCGGCGTCGCGCTGTTGATCGGCGGATTGCTCGGCTACTGGGCGCTGCCGGTGTCGGCGCTGCCGCAGGTTGATTTCCCGACCGTGCAGGTCTCGACGCAGTTGCCCGGCGCCAGCCCCGATGTGATCGCGTCGCTGATCACCGCGCCGCTGGAGCGACAACTCGGGCAGATCCCGTCACTGACCTCGATGACCTCGACGAGTTCGTTCGGCGTCAGCCAGATCTCGTTGCAATTCGACCTCAACCGCGACATCGACGGCGCGACGCAGGACGTACAGGCCGCGATCAACGCCGCCGCCGGCATCCTGCCGAAGAACCTGCCGTACCCGCCGGTTTACGCCAAGGTCAATCCGGCGGATGCCGCCGTGATGACATTGGCGCTGACGTCCGAGACGATCTCGCTGCGGTCGATGAGCGATCTCGCCGACAGCCTGATTGGGCAACGTCTCAGCCAGATTTCCGGCGTCGGCCGCGTCGCCGTGCTGGGCGGGCTGAAACCGGCCGTGCGGGTGCAGGCCGATCTCGCGCGGCTGGCGTCCTACGGGATCTCGCTGGAGGATTTGCGCGCCGCGATCGCGGGCGCCAATGTCTCCGGCCCGAAAGGTTCGCTCGACGGCGCGCAGCAGGCCTACACCATCGCGGCCAACGATCAGATCGCCGCCGCCGAAGCCTACAAGCCGATCATCATCGCCTATCGCAACGGCTCGCCGGTCACGATCGGCGATGTCGCGCGGATCGTCGACGGGCTGGAGAACGACCGCACCGGCGGCTGGTACAACGGCACGCCCGCCGTGATCGTGGACATCCAGCGCCAGCCCGGCGCCAATGTCATCGAGGTGGTGCGCCAGATCAGGGAGGAAATCCCGAGGATCGAGCGCGCGATCCCCGCCGGGGTCAAGCTGACCATCGTCAGCGATCGCACCGTCACGATCCGCGCCTCGGTGCACGACGTGCAATACACGCTGGTGCTGTCGGTCGTGCTGGTGACGCTCGTCGTGCTGTTGTTTCTGCGCTCGCTGCGCGCGACGTTGATCGCGGGCGTCGCGCTGCCGCTGTCGCTGATCACCTCATTCGGTGTGATGTATTTCGCCGGTTTCAGCCTCGACAATCTGTCGCTGATGGCGCTGACGATCGGCACCGGCTTTGTCGTCGATGACGCGATCGTCATGATCGAGAACATCGTCCGCCACATGGAGGATGGCGAGGGCCCGATGGAGGCGGCGCTGAAAGGCGCCAGCGAAATCGGTTTCACCGTGATCTCGCTGACCGTGTCGCTGATCGCCGTGTTCATCCCGCTCTTGTTCATGTCGGGCCTCGTCGGCCGCATGTTCCGCGAGTTCGCGTTGACGCTGACCATCGCCGTGGTCACGTCGATGGTGGTGTCTCTGACGCTGACGCCGATGATGTGCTCGCGGCTGTTGAAGCCGATGCATGAGGAATTCGCGGTGCCGGGTCTGGCCGCGGCGAGCCGCTTCATCGACCGCATGGTCGAATTCTATCACCGCACGCTGCTGATGGTGCTGCGGCACCAGCCGACCACATTGCTCGTGACGTTGATCACCCTCGTCGCCACGGTCGGGCTCTATATCGTCGCGCCGAAAGGCTTTCTGCCGTTGCAGGACACCGCCTCGATCGTCGCGGTGACGGAAGCGGGCGCTGATGTGTCGTTCGCGGAGATGCAGGCGCGCCAGACCGCGACGGCGGCGGCGATCAAGGCCGATCCCGACGTCACCGGCGTCGTGTCGGTGATCGGGGCGGGCGCGGTCAATCCGACCACCAATGTCGGCCGCCTCGTTCTGACGCTGCGCCCGAAGGGCGAGCGCACGACGGATATCGTCACCGTGATCGCGCGGCTGAAGGAACGCGTTGCCGGCATTCCCGGCATGGCGGTGTATTTCCAGCCGGTGCAGGACATCCAGATTTCGACGCAGGCCAGCCGCTCGCAATATCAATACACGCTGACCGGCACCGACGCGACCCAGGTCTCGCTGTGGGCCGGCAGGCTGGTCGCGGAGTTGCGCAACGACCCGCTGTTTCGCGACGTGTCGTCCGAGGCGCAGGACGCCGGCCTGCGCGCCGCGCTCGACGTCAATCGCCAACGCGCCGGCCAGCTCGGCGTCAGCCTGCAAGCCATCACCGATACGTTGAACGATGCCTTCGCGCAGCGCCAGATTTCAACGATCTACGGTCAGGCCAATCAGTATCGCGTCGTGCTCGAGGCGTTGCCGGAAAATCAGCGCGACCCCGATATCCTGTCGAAGCTCTACGTGCCCGGCACCGCCGGCGCGCAGGTGCCGATCTCCGCCGTGGCGACGCTGACGCGAACGACCGCGCCGCTGGCGATCTCGCATCAGGCGCAGTTTCCGGCGGTGTCCCTGAGCTACAATCTGGCCCCGGGCGCGGCGCTCGGCGACGCCGTGAAGGCGCTGACGGACATCGAGGCGCGCATCGGCATGCCGACCGGTATCGCCGGATTGTATTCGGGTGATGCGGCGGAATTCTCGAAGTCGCTGGCCGGCCAGCCGTGGCTGATCCTGGCCGCATTGGTGACGATCTACATCGTGCTCGGCGTGCTCTATGAGAGCTTCATTCACCCGATCACGATCCTGTCGACGCTGCCGTCGGCCGGCGTCGGCGCCATTCTGGCGCTGATGCTGTGTGGACAGGATCTGTCGGTGATCGGTCTGATCGGCATCATCCTGCTGATGGGCATCGTCAAGAAGAACGCGATCATGATGATCGACTTCGCGCTTGACGCCGAGCGCCATGGCGGGATGTCGCCGGAAGAGGCGATCGTGCAAGCCTGTCTGCTGCGGTTTCGGCCGATCATGATGACGACGTTGGCGGCGCTGTTCGGGGCGCTGCCACTGGCGTTGGAAAGCGGCACCGGTTCCGAACTGCGCTTTCCGCTCGGCGTCTCGATCATCGGCGGTCTGGTGCTGAGCCAATTGCTGACCCTCTACACCACACCCGTGATCTATTTGGCGCTCGATCGCATCAACCGCCGGTTCGAAAAGCCATCGCCGCGACAGCCCGCACCCGCGAGCGCGCCCTGATGGCGTCGATTTCCGAACCGTTCATTCGCAGGCCGGTCGGCACCACGCTGCTGGCGATCGGCCTGTTCCTGATCGGCGTCGTCGCGTATTTCTTTCTGCCCGTCGCGGCGGTCCCCAACGTCGACTTCCCGTCGATCCGCGTCTCGGCCTCGCGGCCCGGCGCCGACCCCTCGGTGATGGCGGCGACAGTCGCCGCGCCGCTCGAAAAACGCCTCGGCGTCATCGCCGGTATCGATCAGATCACGTCGGTCAGTTCGCTCGGCTCGACCAGCATCCAGTTGCAATTCGCGATCGGCCGCGACATCGACAAGGCCGCGCGCGACGTGCAGGCGGCGATCAATGCCTCGCTGGCCGATCTGCCGACCGATCTGCCGACGCTGCCGCGTTTCCGCAAGGCCAATCCGTCCGCCGCGCCCGTCTTCATTCTGGCGCTGACCTCGAAGACGATTTCGCCCGCCGCGATCTACGACGTCGCCGATACGGTGTTGCTGCAGCGCATCTCGCAGGTGCCGGGCGTCGGCGAGGTGAATGTCTCCGGCGCGGATCAACCGGCGGTCCGCATCGCGCTCAATCCGGTTGCGCTGGCGACTGCCGGCATCGCGACCGACGACGTGCGCACCGCGATCGTCAACGCCAATCCACTCGGCCCGGTCGGCATCTTCAACGGCGGGCGACAGAGCGAGACGCTGTCGATCAACCGCCAGATGCGGACGGCGGCCGAATTCGCCGACATCGTGGTCAAAAGCTCGAACGGCAACTTCCTGCGGCTGTCCGATGTCGCCGAGGTCGAGGATGCCACACGCAACAGCCGCTCGATCGCGTGGTTCAACAAGCATCCCGCGGTGCTGATCCAGATCACCAAGCAGGGCGATGCCAACGTCATCGACACGGTCGACCGGGTCAGGGCGCTGATCCCCGAGATCAAGAAGCTGATCCCGGCGGCGGTCGAAGTGTCGGTGCTGACCGATCGCACCGGCACCATCCGCGCCAGCGTCGAGGACATGCAATGGACGCTCGGCGCCACGGCGCTGCTGGTGATGGTCGTGGTCTTCGTGTTTCTGCGCCGGATCACGCCGACAATCGCGGCCGGCATTTCGGTGCCGCTGGCGCTGGCCGGGACCTGCGCCGGGATGTGGCTGGCCGGCTTTTCGATCGACAACCTGTCACTGATGGCGCTGGCGATCTCGGTCGGCTTCGTCGTCGACGATGCGATCGTGATGATCGAGAACATGTACCGCAATCTCGAACACGGCATGAAGCCGTTCGAGGCGGCGCTCGAAGGCGCGAAGCAGATCGGCTTCACGGTGTTGTCGATCAGTCTCTCGCTCATCGCGGCGTTCACGCCGCTGATCTTCATGGACGGCATCGTCGGCCGCTTGCTGCGCGAATTTTCGCTGACGCTGACCTTCGCCATCATCGTCTCCACCGTCGTGTCGCTGACGGTGACGCCGATGATCTGCGCGCGCTATATCAAGGGCGCGACGTCGCATGATGCGACCTGGTTCGATCGCGCGATCGAAGGCACGCTGTCGCGGATCGTGCGCTTCTATGAGCGCACGCTGCACGCGGTGCTCGGCTTTCCGTTTCTCACCCTGGTCGTGTTCTTCGCCACGATCGCGCTGACGGTGTTTCTCTACGTCAAAACCCCGAAAGGCTATTTCCCGACCGACGATTCCGGTTTCGTCATCGGCGCGACGCGCGCCTCGGCGGACATTTCGTTCCAGTCGATGCTTGGCCTGCAACAACGCCTGGCCGACATCGTGCTGGCCGATCAGGCGGTCGCCAGCGTCGGCTCGTCGTTGGGCGGGTCGGGCGGGCCGGGCGGCGGCGGGGCCAATCGCGGCACCATGTTCATCAGCCTGAAAGCGACGGCGGATCGCGACGGCAAGGTCGCGACCCAGCAGGTGATCGATCGGCTGCGCCGAAACCTGTCGGTCGTGCCGGGCATCCGGCTGTTCATGTTCGCGGCGCAGGATATCCGCGCCGGCGGCCGGCAGAGCGACAGCGACTATCAGTATACGCTGACCTCGACCGATCTCGGTCTGTTGCAGAAATGGGCCCCGATCGTCGGCAAGCGGATGGAGAGCATCGACGGCATCACCGATGTCTCCAGCGATCGCGAGCCGGGCGGCCTGCAGCTCAATCTGCTGATCGATCGCAAGACCGCGGCAAGCCTCGGCGTCAGCGTGCAGAATATCGACAACGCGCTGAACAACGCGTTCTCGCAGCGGCAGATTTCGACGATCTACACCCAGCGCAATCAATACAAAGTGGTGATGGAGATCGACCCGAAATTCCAGACCGATCCGTCCGACCTGCAACGCATCTACGTCGCCGGCGCGAATGGCGCGCAGGTGCCGCTGTCGGCGCTGGTCAAGGTCGAGCGTGGCATCGCGCCGCTCGCGGTCTATCACTCGCAGGGATTTCCCTCGACGACCGTCTCGTTCAACCTGATGCCCGAGGTGCAATTGCAGACCGCGACGGTCAATATCCAGCGCGCGGTCGATGAATTGCACATGCCCGAAGGTATTCGCGGCAGCTTTGACGGCAACGCCGCGGATTTCGCCAAGACCGCCGGGCGGCAGCCGCTGCTGATTTTGGGAGCCCTGATCGCGATGTATATCGTGCTCGGCGTGCTCTATGAGAGCCTCGCCCATCCGCTGACGATCATCTCGACGCTGCCGTCGGCCGGGCTCGGCGCGCTGCTCGCGCTGCAATTGACCAACACGCCGCTGACGGTGATCGCCTTTGTCGGAATCATTCTGCTGATCGGCATCGTCAAGAAAAACGGAATCATGATGGTGGATTTCGCGCTCGACGCGGAGCGCAATCGCGGCCTGTCATCGGCGGACGCGATCTTCGAGGCGTGCAGCGCGCGGTTTCGGCCGATCCTGATGACGACGCTGGCGGCGTTGTTCGCCGGCATTCCGCTCGTGATCGCGACCGGCCCGGGCACTGAATTGCGTCGCCCGCTCGGCATCACCATCATTGGCGGATTGTTCGTCTCCCAGATCCTGACGCTGTACACGACGCCGGTGATCTATCTGCTGATCGACCGGCTCCGGCGGCGCTGGCGGCGTCAACCGTCTCCCGTCGCCGCGCCGGCGGAATAGTTGCCGCTGGCGGCGGCGCGGCGTATAGCGGCGCATGACCCAGATTGCCGCCACCACGGAACTTGAGCCGATCCCGGAATGCCCGCGCTGCCATAAGCCGGAGCCGCTGTGCATCTGCGACAGCATCGTCCCGATCGACAACAAGATTTCGGTCCTGATCCTGCAACATCCGCAGGAGCAGGACCGGCTGCTCGCGACGGCACGCGTCACCGCGCTGCATTTCCGCAATGCGCTGGTCGAGGTCGGGCTGTCATGGCCGAGTCTGTCGAAGATCCTCGGCCGCGAGGTCGATCCGCAGCGCTGGGCGATTCTCTATCTCGGCTCGGCCAAGGTCGCCGATCTGGAGACCGACCGCGTGATCGTCGCGATCGACAAGAAGGGCCAGCTTGAGGAAAATCAGCGCGAGATTCTGAAGGATTTGCAGGGCATTGTGGTGCTGGACGGGACGTGGAGCCAAGCCAAGGCGCTGTGGTGGCGCAACGCGTGGATGCTGAAATGCCGCCGCGTGATCCTCAACCCGGCGCAGCCGTCGCGCTACGGCAAATTGCGCCGCGAGCCGCGCCGCGACGGGCTCTCGACGCTGGAAGCCGTCGCGATGCTGGTGGCCGGACTGGAGCGCAAACCGGAGATCGAGGCGACGCTCGTCAAGAGCTTCGAGCATATGCTCGCGACCTATCGCGATGCGCAGGCCAATGTTCCCGAACTGGCTCCGAAACCAAAGCCGAAACGCGACTACCGGCGCAAAAAGCGCGGCTGAGACAGCGCCTGCTGGCTCATGATAAAATAAGCGCGGGGTAATGAGCGCGGGTCAGGAGTTCGTGACCGGACATTGTGATGGAGGCCACGTCCGGAATTGAACCGGAGTACACGGTTTTGCAGACCGTTGCGTAACCACTCCGCCACGTGGCCCCATAACGTCGAACTCTTATACGGCCTGTCCGCGATAGGCAACCGACCGACCGCGTCGCATCCTGATCCGCAGCCTTGACAAGCAGGCGGTTAGCACGACCCCCGCCAGCCCTCGGGAAACGGCACCAGCGCCCATGTCAGATCATTATCGTTGGCGGCGGACTGCGGCACCAGCGGCGGCGACCACAGCAGGTCCAAAGGCCGTTCGTCGAATGCGTCACTGACGGCATCGAGCAGGCG
>JAQGJY010000453.1 GCA_028290325.1 Tardiphaga sp. | reverse complement strand
CGTTGGATGATCGCCCCCAGCCCATGCAGACGCTGCATGCGGATGACGGCACCGCGCCGGTCGAATCCGCCTCGGCCGAAGCCGAGCCGGCTCATCACGATCATGCGCATCACGATCATACGCATCACGACCATGCCGACCACAGCCACGACGCCGACGCGGAGCATCAAGACCTTGTCGCCGCGCATCACGACGACAGCGAACACGCCGCGCATCATGACGAGTCCCATGCCGACGACGCGCATGATTCAGACGCTGACGACGATGAAGACGAAGACGATGACGAGGACGCCGAGGAAGACGTCGTCGAATCGGTCGGCGGCGAAGACGTCCTCGAGGAAGTCCCCGAGCGGTCGTTCCGCCCGCGTCGCCAGTACAAGATTCAGGAAGTCATCAAGCGCCGCCAGGTGATGCTGGTGCAGGTCGTCAAGGAAGAGCGCGGCAACAAGGGCGCGGCTTTGACCACCTACCTCTCGTTGGCCGGTCGTTACGCGGTTCTGATGCCGAATACCGCGCGCGGCGGCGGCATCTCCCGCAAGATCACGTCGGCGCAGGATCGCTCGCGCCTCAAGGAAGTCGTGCAGGATCTCGACGTGCCGGAAGGCATGGGAATCATCCTGCGGACCGCCGGCGCGTCCCGCACCAAGCCGGAAATCAAGCGCGACTTCGAATATCTCATCCGCATGTGGGAAACCGTGCGCGACATGACGCTGAAGTCGCAAGCCCCGACCCTCGTCTACGAGGAAGGCTCGCTCATCAAGCGGTCATTGCGCGATCTCTACAACAAGGAGATCGACGAGATTCAGGTCGCCGGTGATGCCGGCTATCGCGAAGCGCACGACTTCATGAAGATGCTGATGCCGACCAACGTCCGTGCGGTGAAGCTCTATCGCGACGGCCAGCCACTGTTCTCGCGGATGGGCGTCGAGAGCCAGCTCGACGCGATGTTCTCGCCGACCGTGCAGTTGAAGTCCGGCGGCTACATCGTCATCAACCAGACCGAGGCATTGGTCTCGATCGACGTGAACTCGGGGCGTTCGACCCGCGAGCATCACATCGAGGACACGGCGCTCAAGACCAATCTCGAAGCGGCGGAGGAAGTCGCGCGACAATTGCGGTTGCGCGACCTTGCCGGCTTGATCGTCATCGACTTCATCGACATGGACGAGAAGCGCAACAACCGCTCCGTCGAACGCAAGATGTCGGACTGTCTTCGCCAGGACCGCGCCCGCATTCAGGTCGGCCGCATCTCGCATTTCGGCTTGCTCGAAATGTCGCGCCAGCGGATTCGCGCCAGCGTGCTGGAAAGCTCGACGGAGCCCTGCCCGCAATGCGGCGGCTCCGGCCATGTTCGCTCGGTCTCGTCGGTGGCGTTGCAGCTGCTGCGCGGGCTCGAGGAAATCCTGATGAAGGGCGCCACGCATAATCTGACGGTGCGGACCCGCGCCGACGTCGCGCTCTATGTGCTGAACCACAAGCGCGGCCATCTGCGCGATCTGGAAACCAGCTTCATGGTGACGCTGGCCGTGATCGCCGATCCGTCCGTGACGGCGCAGCAATCCTTCATCATCGATCGCGGCGAGCAGATCCACACGCTCGACGCCGCCAAGGCCAATCTCGCGGCGCAGGTCGCCGCGTTCCCGCCGCCGCATGAAGAAGTTTACGACGAAGACGACGAGGCCTTCGACGTGGAAGCCGAAGTCGAGACCGAGGAGACCGTGGGTCTCGTCGACGACGGCCTCGTCGAAGAGGTTGCTGCTCCTGAGGGGAGCGAGTCGGAGACCGACGCGGATGGCCGCAAGCGCAAGCGCCGTCGCCGCCGGCGTGGTCGCGGTGAAGGCCGCGAAGGCGTACCGAATGGTCGCAATGAAGACGGTGAGGCGCCGCCTGCTGTTGCCGTTGACGGTGAACATAGTGCTGAAGAGTCCGACGCCGAAGGCGATGGTGACGATCAGCCCTCGGAAGCTTTGAGCGAGGGCGCAGTCGCGGAAGGTGCCGCTGGTGACGAGCGGCGTCCGCGCCGCCGTGGCCGTCGTGGCGGTCGCCGTCGGCGCAATGGCACCGAGGATGGTTTGGTCGGATCGATTTCCGACGAGCTCGGTCCGCGCGACGAGTCCGATGCGGCACCCGCCGTTGCCGATCTCGAAGGCCACGCGACCGAACAGCCGAACCCCGTCGAGCCAGACACCCAGCCTTGGGACGATCCGCGCCGTGACGCGGCCCGCGATCAGGATGCCTTCCAGGGCGAACGCGCATCGTCCGAGGCGATGCATGAGACCACGCCGCCGGTCACCGCGCCTGCGCCTGCGCCTGACCCGGTCTCCGCGCCGGCCGCACAGGCCGACAGCGCGCAGGAGCAGGACAAGTCCGCGCGCCGGCGTTCGACGGTCCGTGAAAAGGTCAGCTTCCTGAGCGATCCCGCTCTGGACCAGACCGCAGCGGCGCCGGCTGAAACGCCGCCCGCCGAGCCAAAGCCGGACCCGGTCGCCATACCCGAGGCTGCGACGCCTCCGGTGGAGGCGGCTGCCGAACCGACCGCGCCGCGCAAGGCCGGTTGGTGGCGACGTTTCGGCGGCGGCGAGTAACAGCGCGATACGATCACGATGGCACAATGAAAAACCGCCCGGAACCACCGGGCGGTTTTTTTATGGGCCTAAGACCGGCGCTGCGAAACAATCGTCATCCCGTGGTCACGGCGGTTTCCAGATCGGACGGATCAATCTTCTGATTGAGCGCGACGTTCATCTTGTCGTGGTCAAGTTCGCCTTCCCACCACGACACGAACACCGCCGCCACGCCGTTGCCGGTGACGTTGGTCAGCGCCCGCACTTCGCTCATGAACTTGTCGATCGAGAACACGATCGCCATGCCCGGCACCAGACGCGGATCGACCACGCTCAAAGTCGCCGCCAGCGTAATGAAGCCGGCGCCGGTCACGCCGCTCGCGCCCTTCGACGTCAGCATCGCCACCAGCAGGATCGTGATCTGCTGGCCGAACGACAGGTCGACACCGAGCGCCTGCGCGATGAACAATGTCGCGAGCGTCATGTAGATATTGGTGCCATCGAGATTGAACGAATAGCCGGTCGGGACCACGAGGCCGACGACCGACTTCGAGCAGCCGAGCCGTTCCAGCTTGGCCATCAGTTGCGGCAGCGCGCTTTCCGACGACGAGGTGCCGAGCACGATCAGCAACTCGTCCTTCAGATAAGCCAGAAACTTGAAGATGTTGAAGCCGACCACCCTGGCGATCAACCCGAGGACGACGATCACGAACAATGCCGCGGTGGCGTAGAACAGGACGATCAGGCCGAACAGATTGGTCAAGGCGGCCGGGCCGAATTTGCCGATCGTATAGGCCATCGCGCCGAACGCACCGATCGGAGCGGCTTTCATGACGATGCCGATGACACCGAACACGGCATGCGCCGACTCGTCGATGATGTCGCGCAGCTTGTGGCCGCGCTCACCCATCGCCATCAAGGCGAAGCCGAACAGGATCGCGAACAACAGCACTTGAAGAATGTCGCCGCGCGCGAAGCCGCCGACCACGCTGTCGGGAATAATGTTCAGGAAAAAATCGACCGTTTTCTGTCCTTCGGCCTGCTTGACGAAACCGGCAACGGCGGCGGCATCCGGCTTGTTGGCGATGCCATGACCGACTTGAAACACGTTGCCCATGATGAGACCGAGGATCAACGCGAAGGACGAGACGATCTCGAAATAGACCAGCGCCTTGATCCCGACGCGGCCAACTTTACGGGCGTCCTGAATATGGGCGATGCCGGACACCACCGTGCAGAAGATGATCGGCGCGATCACCATCTTGATCAGCTTGATGAAGCCGTCGCCGAGCGCCTTGATCCATTCGTTGGTTGCGAAATTCGGCGCGAACGAGCCGACCAGCACGCCGATGATGATCGCGATCAGCACCTGGACGTAAAGGACTTTATACCATGGTCGGTTGGGCTTGGTCGCGGGCGCGCCGCTGATAGCTGTCGGTGACATCGCACTCTCCTCGATCATACGGGAGTGTCCGAGCTTTCATGGGCGCGACATCCCGCCGCAGCCAAAGGCGAATGAGCGCGGCGAGTCAATCCAATTGTCGAAGTTCCGATCGCGGCATCGGACTTTTCATCGATTTTCAGAATGTTCCCCGATCATCGCCGCTGTCGCGGCAGCCATTGTGCCATGCGTTTGACCGCTTCATGCATGTCGTCAGCCGATCGCGCGTAGGAGAAGCGCACGAATTGATGGCCGCGCACCGGGTCGAAATCCACGCCCGGCGTCGCCGCGACATGGGTTTCCGCCAACATGCGCTTGGTGAACTCGTAGCTGTTTGAGGTGAATTTCGAGACGTCCGCATACAGATAAAATGCGCCGTCGGCCGGCAGGAACGCGCGAAGGCCAGCCTCCGGCAAACCGTCCATGAGGATGCGACGGTTGTCCTGATAGCCGTGTTTGATGATCTCCATGTCCGCGCGGCTTTCAAAAGCGGCCTCGGCGGCGATCTGCGACAGGGTCGGCACGGAGATCGAGAGGTTTTGTTGCAGGCGTTCGACCGGACGCACCAGCGATTCAGGCACGACCATCCAGCCGGCCCGCCATCCGGTCATGCAAAAGTATTTCGAGAACGAATTAATGACGAGCGCGTCCGATGACAGTTCGGCGGCCGTAACGGCCGGGAACGCATAGTCCAGACCATGATAGATCTCGTCGGAGATGAAGCGGATGCCTTCGCTGTCGGCGGCGGTCATCAGGCCGGTCAGTGCCGCGCGTGACATCATGGTGCCGGTCGGGTTAGCCGGGCTCGCGATCAAGACACCTTTCAACGGCGTCTTGCGATGCGCGGCGAGCAGCATCTCCCCGGTCAAGGCGTGACGGGTCTCGCTGTGGGTCTCGATCAGCACCGGTTCGCAGCCCAGCGCGGTCAGGATGTGACGATACGGCGGATAGCCGGGGCTGGTGATCGCCACCCGGTCGCCCGGCTCGAACATCGCCAGAAATGCCAATACGAAGGCGCCGGACGAGCCGGTCGTGACGATGATCCGCTCGGGATCGACGTGGCAGCCGTAGGTCTCGCGATAGTGCCGCGCGATCCGGGCTCGTAGCGACGGCATGCCGAGGGCGGAGGTGTAGTCGATGCGGCCAGCGACGAGCGCCGCCTGCGCCGCCGCGAGCGCCGTGGCCGGCGCCGAGGCCGCGGGCTGGCCGACTTCCATGTGAATCACATGGCCGCCGGCCGCCTCGATCCGCGCGGCTTCCGCCATCACGTCCATCACCATGAATGGCGGCACCTCGGAGCGCGCGGACGGCGTCAGCAGACCGCGCGCGCGCCTGATCGAATTCGTGTCGTTCATGATAGACTGTGATCCGCCTGCGCCGGCAATCGCGCGACGCAGACCGCGCCGCGCTGCCGCCGTATTCCAGAGATTATTCGTCCCCATCGTATCCCAACCACGGCCCATGATGAAAGACCGACGACTGTTTGGCGGATTGGCATGTCGGGCAACGCTCAGGCGATGCGCGGCGCTCGTCATGGCGGCGGTTGTCGCCCTGCCGTCCTTCGCGCAAGCGCAGGAGAACAAGGGCCCTCGCCTGCTGCGCGACACCGAGATCGAGCAGCTGTTGCGCGATTACACGCGGCCGATCCTGCGCGCGGCCGGTCTCGAGAAACAGAACATCCAGATCGTCATCATCAACGACAGCTCGTTCAACGCCTTCGTCGCCGATGGCCGGCGCATCTTCGTCAATTACGGTGCGCTGACGAAATCCGAAACGCCGAACCAGCTGATCGGCGTGCTCGCCCACGAGACCGGACATCTCGCCGGCGGCCATCTGTCGAAAATCCGCGAGCAACTCGCGCAGGCTCAGACCCAGATGATCATCGCCATGCTGCTCGGCGCCGGCGCGGTGGTGGCCGGCTCACGCGGCGGCAACAGCAACACCGGCCTCGGCAATGCCGGCATGGCCGCCGTCATGGGACCGCAGGAAATGATCCGGCGCAATCTGTTGTCCTATCAGCGGCAGCAGGAAGAGAACGCCGACCGCGCCGGCGTCAAATTTCTCACCGCCACCCAGCAATCGCCGAAAGGCATGTACGAGACATTCAAGCGGTTCAGCAGCGACAGCCTGTTCGCGGCAGCCGGTTCGGATCCCTATCAGATGTCGCATCCGATGCCGTCCGAGCGCGTCGCGGCGCTGGAAGTCTTCGCCAAGGCCAGCCCCTATTGGGACAAGAAGGACGACGCGGCGCTGCAACTGCGTCACGACATGATGCGCGCCAAGACCGCCGGCTTCATGGAGCGGCCGGATACGGTGGCGCGGCGCTATCCGTCCCATATCGACACCTTGCCCGCCCGCTATGCGCGCGCGATTTCCGCCTATCTGCATGGCGATCTGCGCAACGCGGTGGCGCTGATCGACGCGCTGATTCAGACCCAACCGGCGAATCCTTATTTCTACGAACTGAAGGGGCAGGCCTTTCTGGAACGCGGCCGCCCGGCGGACGCGGTCGCGCCGCTGCGCAAGGCGGTGCAACTGGCGAACAACGCGCCGCTCATCGAGATGTTGCTTGGCCAAGCGCTCGTGGCGTCCGACAACAAGGCGACGACGGACGAGGCGATCGCCATCCTGCGCAGCGCGGTCGCGCGCGAAACCGAAGCGCCGCTCGGCTATACGCAACTGGCGATGGCCTATGGTCGCAAAGGCGACCTCGCACAGGCTGATCTGGCCTCCGCGCAGGCGGCTTATCTGCGCGGCGACAACAAGACCGCGCGCGATCTTGCCAGCCGCGCCAAAACCCGCTTCGCGATCGGAACACCGGGCTGGGTCAAGGCCGACGACATCGTCAGTGCCAAGCAACCGGGCAAGGACTGATCGCAGGCTATCGATTGCGCAAAGCTCGAAACCTGATATTTTGAGGGCATGACGGTTTTGCTGCAACAGGCCTTCGAGTCGCTTCGCGACCTGCCCGACGACATGCAGGACGAGGTCGCGCGCATGCTGCTGCAGTTGTCCGGCACCGACCAACCCGCCGTCACGCTCGATGCTGCCGAAGCAGCTTCGTTTGATGCCTCATTGCAAGAGGCCGATCGAGGTGAGTTCGCAACGGATGAGCGGATCCGTGCCATATGGGCAAAGCACGGTCTTTGAATCTCGTTTATACGAACCGCGCCGCGACAGAACTCGATGCTATCCTTTCGTATCTCGACCTGGCATCTCCGCAAGGTTCAAGACGGGTCCGCAAACGACTTCAAGATACCGTCGATCTGCTGTCACGATACCCATCGGCCGGGCGATTGACGAACACAAGGCAGTTGCGGCGGATCGCAGTGTTTCCGTACCCTTACGTCATTTTCTATCGTACCGAAGCCACTCAGATCGTCATCCACGGCGTGCGTCACACCGCCCGGAAGCGGGTTGCTTCAACGCGATCGTGACCACAAATTCCACGTAATCAGGCCGCAACACCCCATTCGAGCTCGTAAAATGTTATGCCGGCTATGAATAAGGTCGCGCGCGCACTCCGATTTGCCCTCATCCCAAAGGAAGTTTCCATGCCGTCGTTTCGTTTCCTTGCCCCGGCGCTGATCGCGTTGGCCCTCGCCGGCGCACCGATCGCGGCTTCGGCGCAAACCTTCAACGATGCCCAGCGTGGCGAGATTCAGTCCATTATCAAAAACTACTTGCTGACCAATCCCGAAATTCTCGAAGAGGTATCGGCTGAGCTGACCAAGCGTCAGGCCGCCGCCGAGACGGAAAAGCACAAGGCCGCCGTCGAGCAGAACGCCTCGCTGATCTTCAATTCGCCGCGCGGCGTCATGCTCGGCAACAAGGACGGCGACGTCACCTTCGTCGAGTTCTTCGATTACAATTGCGGTTACTGCAAACGCGCGATGACCGACATGCTGGACCTGATGAAGTCAGATTCCAAACTCAAGGTCGTCTTGAAGGATTTCCCGGTGCTCGGACCGGGCTCGGTCGAAGCGGCGCAAGTCGCGACCGCCGTGAAGATGCAGGATCCATCGGGTAAGAAATATCTCGACTTCCATCAGAAGCTGCTCGGCGGTCGCGGTCAGGCCGACAAGGCACGCGCGATGGCCGTCGCCAAGGAAGTCGGCCTCGACATGGCGAAACTGGAAAAGGACATGGCCTCGCCGGAAGTCCGCGCGACGCTGGAAGAGAACTTCAAGCTCGCCGAGGCGATGGGCATGAACGGCACGCCGAGCTATGTGATCGGCAAGCAGGTCGTGGTCGGCGCGGTCGGAATCGAGAAACTCAAGGAAGCGGTCGGCGTCGCGCGATGCGGCAAGGCAACCTGTTGATCGCGCGCGTCTTTCGCTATGACGACTGAGAAAACCGGCTGCCGCGCGGCCGGTTTTTTCGTCTCCCTGATGACTCCGCGACGAAATAAAACCGACGCAATTGCGGAGTAGGTTTGAATTGACCCGCGCGCGGCCCGAGGCCGGCAACGATGTGCGCGCAGCCCAATCAGATCAAAAGGATGTCGCGGACCGTCCGCTTCTCGTTGTTATGTTGACCCAAGACACTTTGAAGGAGCAGCGCCTCCTCAAGACCTCCATTGTCGTGACGATTGTTGTTTCAATCGCGAGCATCTCATTCGGACTTTTCATCGGCTCGAAATCGATCGCCTTCGACGGTTTCTACACGCTGATCGATGCCGCGATGACCCTCGTCGCTCTGCTGACGGTGCGGCTGATCGCCAAAGGCGATGACGACCGCTTCCAATATGGCTATTGGCACCTCGAACCGATTCTGGCGCTGGTCAACGGAACGGTCCTGACATTCGCTTGCGCTTACGCTTTCATCGATGGTCTCAATGGCCTGCTGAGCGGCGGCCGCGCGATCGAATTCGGACCCGGCGCGATCTTCGCCGCCGTGGCGGGCCTCATCTCGCTGGCGATGTTCGGCTATATCCGCTGGTCCGCCGGCGCCCGCGCATCGCAATTGCTCAACCTCGACGCCCGCGCCTGGCTGATGGGCGGAATCCTGAGCCTCGCTTTGTGCGTCAGCTTCGCGCTCGGCAGCACGATCGCGGTCGGTCGATTCGCCGCTTACGCACCGCTCGTCGATCCGCTGATCCTCATTGTGGTGGCAGCGGTCCTGCTGCCCTTCCCGCTCGCCACGATCTGGCGCGCTGGACAAGATATCCTGCAAATCGCGCCCAGTGATCTCGACCGCGACGTCCGCGAGATCGCTCAATCGGTGGCGGAGGCGCATGGCTTCAGCGACTTCAGCTCGCATGTGATGCGCTCGGGTCGTCAGCAATTCATCGAAATCGGGTTGGTCGCGCCTTCCGACCAGACCAGCACAAGCTTCGGCGACCTTGACGCCATCCGGCGCGAGATCGCGCAGGCGATGGGCGGACTCAGTCCCGGTTATTGGCTGACGGTCGATTTCACGGCGGACAAGCGCTGGGTCTGACCGCCTGGTTCCGGTACAAACCTGTCCCGGGGCGGCCAAGGCGGCTCTCGGCTGAGGCCCAAGGCTTTCCCTTGGTCTCGACTCTACCTATAAACGCGCCAGACCAGCCCGAAGGACGGGCGATGCCGGGATGTTGGATGGCAAAGATAATTTACGTCCTGAACGGACCGAACCTCAATCTGCTCGGAACCCGCGAGCCCGCGATCTACGGATCGGCGACCTTGGCGGACGTCGAGGCGCTGTGTCACGATACCGCCGCTCGGTTCGGCCTGGAGGTCGATTGCCGGCAGTCGAACCGCGAGGGCGAACTGATCGATTTCATCCACGAGGCGCGAGCGAAAAGCGCGGCCGGTCTGGTCATCAACGCCGGCGGCTACTCGCACACATCGATCGCGCTGCATGACGCGCTGGTCGCCGTGCAATTGCCGGCCGTGGAGGTTCACGTCAGCAACGTCTATGCGCGCGAGGACTTCCGCCATCACTCGTTCATCGCGCGCGCCGCCTTTGCCAGCCTGTGCGGCTTCGGCATCGACGGCTACCGACTGGCCATCACCGGCCTTGCCGCCAAAATCGGGGCGCGGGCTCTCGCCTGACGCACCGCTTGTTTCCCTCAGAACAGTTCGGATCAGCCATGGCCCGCCAGCCTGACGACGCTTCAAAAGCCAAACACATGACAGAGACGACGAGCGAGCCGGCCAGTGCCGACAGCGTGCTGATCCGCGAACTCGCGAACTTGCTCGACGAAACCAAACTGACCGAGATCGAGATCGAGCGGTCCGGCCTGCGGGTGCGGGTCGCGCGCAATGTCAGCATCGCGGCCGCGATGCCGGCGGGCTACGCGCCAGCTGCCGGCGCGGCCGCCGCCGCCGCCGCGCCCACCGATGTCGCCAAGCATCCGGGCATGGTGCCATCGCCGATGGTCGGGACGGTCTATTGGGCGTCGCAACCCGGCGCCAAGCCGTTCGTCGATGTCGGCAGCAAGGTGAAGGTCGGCGACACATTGGTCATCATCGAGGCGATGAAGACCATGAACCAGATTCCGTCGCCGCGCGCCGGCACGGTGACGCAGATTCTCGTCGAGGACGGCCAGCCGGTCGAATATGGCGAGCCGCTGATCGTGATCGAATAATGTTCGATAAAATCCTCATAGCCAATCGCGGTGAGATTGCCCTGCGCATCCTGCGCGCCTGCAAGGAGCTCGGTATCGCGACCGTGGCGGTGCATTCCACCGCCGACGCCGACGCGATGCATGTCCGCCTCGCCGATGAAAGCGTCTGCATCGGGCCGCCGCCGTCGAAGGACAGCTATCTCAACATTCCCGCCTTGCTCGCGGCCTGCGAGATCACGGGCGCCGATGCCGTGCATCCCGGTTACGGTTTTCTATCGGAGAATGCCCGCTTCGCTGAAATTCTCGACGAGCACAATCTGCATTTCATCGGCCCGAAGGCCGAACATATCCGGCTGATGGGCGACAAGATCGAAGCCAAGAAAACCGCCAAACGGCTCGGCATCCCGGTTGTGCCGGGCTCCGAGGGCGGCGTCGGCCCCGAGGACGACGCGATGGCGATCGCCCGCGACATCGGCTTTCCGGTTCTGGTGAAGGCGGCCTCCGGCGGCGGCGGACGCGGCATGAAGGTCGCCGAGACCGAAGCCGATCTGATG
Organism: Tardiphaga sp.; assembly: GCA_028290325.1. Taxonomy (GTDB): domain Bacteria; phylum Pseudomonadota; class Alphaproteobacteria; order Rhizobiales; family Xanthobacteraceae; genus Tardiphaga. Next base: position 6,606 of record JAQGJY010000453.1, on the reverse strand, counting down.
CTGGCGCTGTCCACCGCCGCGACCGAAGCCAAGGCCGCCTTTGGCGACGCATCGGTCTATCTCGAAAAGTATTTGCAGAAACCGCGCCACATCGAGATTCAGGTGCTCGGCGATGGCCGTGGCGGCGCGATCCATCTCGGCGAGCGCGACTGCTCGCTGCAACGCCGCCATCAGAAGGTGTGGGAAGAAGGCCCGTCACCGATCCTGTCGGCCGAGGCGCGCGCGAGGATCGGCGCGACTTGCGCCAAGGCCATGCAGGAGATGCACTATCTCGGCGTCGGCACCATCGAATTCCTCTATGAGGATGGCGAGTTCTATTTCATCGAGATGAACACGCGCATTCAGGTCGAGCATCCGGTCACCGAGATGATCACCGGCATCGATCTGGTGCTCGAACAGATCCGCGTCGCCGCCGGCGGCGACCTGCCCTGCACGCAGGACGACGTCGTCATCACCGGCCACGCCATCGAATGCCGCGTCAATGCCGAAAATCCCGCGACCTTCCGGCCCTCGCCTGGCAAGATCCTGCAATATCATCCGCCCGGCGGGCTCGGCGTCCGCATCGATTCCGCCGTCTATCAGGGCTACGTCATCCCGCCTTATTACGACTCGCTGGTCGGCAAACTGATCGTCCATGGCAAGACCCGCGCCGAGTGTCTGATGCGCCTGCGCCGCGCGCTCGACGAGATGGTGGTGGAAGGCATCGAAACCACGCTGCCGCTGTTCCGCAATCTGGTGCGCGAGCCGGACATCATCGAAGGCGACTATCACATCCACTGGCTCGAACAGTATCTGGCCAAAATCGCGGCCGGCGATGGCAAGTCGCCCGCAACGTCGCCCCCGAAGGCGGCGGCGACCTGATGGGCATCCAGCCATGACAGCCGAAGGCCTCCGCCGCCGCGCGATCGGCCAGATCATCCTGCTGACCGTCGGGTTTCTTGTGCTCGTCGCGATTTCGACGACGTCGGTCGTTCTGGTCAATCAGGCGCGCGAGGCCAGCAGCCGCGTCGTTCACACCGTCGAAGTCGAGAATCAACTGGCGACGCTGCTGCTCGATATCCGCCGCGCCGAAAGCGCGGCGCGCGCTTATCTCCTGATCGGAACGCCGCAATTCCTGACCGAGCACGATACCGCCGTGGCGTCGATCCGGCCCGGCATGACAAAACTGCGCGACCTCACCAACGACAATCCGGTGCAGGTCGCCAATAGCGCCAAGCTGAGCGAGGCGATCGAGCAGCGTCTCACCGAATTTGCCCGCGCCGTCGAATTTGTGAAGAACGACGACCCGGCCGGTGGCGTCGCGATGCTGCGCCAGGCCGGCGCCAGCGATGCCGTGCGCGACATTCGCGATATCTCCAACGCGATGCGGGCGGAGGAAGATCGCCTGCTCGATCTGCGGACGAAGAAGGCCGACCGCACGCAGGAGATGGCGTCGTTCGTCACCATCGCCGGCAGCGCGCTGGTGATCCTGCTCGCCATCGTCTCAATGTTGCTGATCCGACGCTCCGCCGGCGAGCGCGACGCCGCCGAAGCCAGACTGCGCGACAACAACCTCAATCTGGAGGCAACGATTGAGGAGCGCACCGCCGACCTGCGCGAAGCCAACGAGGAAATCCAGCGCTTCGCCTACATAGTCAGCCACGACCTGCGCTCGCCGCTGGTCAATATCATGGGCTTCACCAGCGAGTTGCAGGAGTTGCGCGACGATATCTTCAAGCGCATCGCCACGCTCAGCAAAGCCGAAGCGTCCGAGACGCCGGTGCTCTCCGCGTCGGCCACCGCTGACGCCGACGATCTCGGCCTGCATGGCCCGGACAAACAGCTTTTGCAGGATTTCAGCGAAGCGCTGGGCTTCATCAAATCGTCGATCGGCAAGATGGACCGCCTCATCAGCGCCATCCTCAATCTCACGCGCGAGGGCCGCCGCGAGTTCAAGCCGGTCGAGATCAACAGCCGTGAATTGATCGAGGGGATCGCCGCGACCGTGGCGCATCAGGCCGCCGAAACCGAATCGACGATTCGAGTCGAGCCGTTGCCGACGCTCGTCAGCGATCGTCTGGCGCTGGAGCAGATTTTCGGCAACCTGATCGACAACGCGCTGAAATATCTCAAGACCGGCGTGCCGGGCGAGATCACCATACGCGGCAAGATGAAGCTCGGCTTCGCGATATTCGAGGTCGCGGACAACGGTCGCGGCATTGACCCGCAAGACCACCAGCGCATTTTCGATTTGTTTCGACGGGCCGGGACGCAGGACCGCCAAGGCCAAGGCATCGGCCTTGCCCATGTCCGCGCCCTGGTGCGCCGACTCGGCGGCACCATCTCGGTATCGTCGAAACTCAACGAAGGCAGCACTTTCACGATCACGCTGCCCGCCAAGTGGACTCTCAGTAACCGAGGCAAAGTCGAATGAGCAATCCCGTCACCATCATCATGATCGAGGACGACGAAGGCCACGCCCGTCTGATCGAACGCAACATCCGCCGCTCCGGCGTCAACAACGAGATCAAGCCGTTCACCAACGGTACCGACGCCCTCAATTACCTTTTCGGCGCCGACGGCAGTGGCATCGATCACAAGGGCAACGCCCTGCTGATCCTGCTGGATCTCAACCTGCCGGACACGACGGGCATCGACATCTTGCGCCGCGTGAAGGAAAATCAGTATCTGAAGTCCGCGCCGGTCGTGGTGCTGACCACCACGGATGACGCGCAGGAAATTAAACGGTGCTATGAACTGGGCTGTAATGTGTACATCACCAAGCCCGTGAACTACGAAAGTTTCGCCAACGCGATTCGCCAGCTCGGCCTCTTCTTTTCCGTCATTCAGGTGCCGCAAGTTAATTCATGACCACGACACCGCCCACGCTGCTCTATGTTGAGGACGATGCCGGTCTGGCCCGGCTGGTGCAACGCGGGCTGACGAAGCTCGGCTATGCCGTCGAGCACGCCGCCGACGGCGAAGCCGGACTGGCGCGGCTCGCGCGCGGCGGCATCGACGTCATCGCGCTCGACCAACACATGCCCGGCCTTGACGGGCTGGAAACGCTGGAGCGCATCATGGCGATCCCCGGCGCGCCGCCGGTCGTGTTCGTGACGGCGTCGCAGGACAGCCAGATCGCCATCACCGCCTTGAAGGCCGGCGCGGCCGATTATCTGGTCAAGGACGCGCAGGGCGAATTTCTGCCGCAGATGCATCAGGCGATCGACGGCGCGATCAAGCAGGCGCTGATCCGCAAGGCGCGCAACGAGGCCGAGGCCGAGGTCCACGCCTCGCGCGACCGCTTCGCCGCGTTGGCCGCGGAGCGCGAGATGCTGCTGCGCGAGGTCAATCACCGCGTCGGCAATTCGCTGCAGATCATCGCGTCGCTGCTGCATCTGCAAGCCAACTCGGCCGCGCAGGAGGACGTCAAGGCGGCGTTGACCAATGCGATGGGCCGCGTTGCCGCCGTCGCCCAGGTGCATCGCCGGCTCTACACATCGCACGATCTCAACAGCGTGCTGCTGAATCAGTATCTTGAGGCGTTGCTTGAGGACCTGCGGCGTTCCGCCGAAGGCAACCGCATGTCGCGGCTGACCCTGAAGGCTGCTCCCGTCGAGATCGACCCCGATCGCGCGGTGGCGATCGGCATCATCGTCAACGAGTTGGTGATGAACGCGGTGAAATACGCCTATCCCGACGGAGCCGGCCCGATCCACGTCAATTTGACGACGCAGGGCGATGACTTCCGGCTCACCATCACCGACGACGGCGTCGGCTTGAACGTCAAGATCGACCCGCGCTCCACCGGCATGGGTCAGCGCATCGTCAACGCGATGGCCAACAAGCTCGACGCGACCGTCGAACGCGATCCTGATCACAGCGGCACACGGATCGTGCTGACCTTCCGCTGCGCCAAGTCGGCGCCGGCGCAACCCGCGAGCGTCGCCGGCTAGAGCTTGACCCGCTTCAATTCAAGCAAGACCTGAGGGTCCATCGTCCCTCCCAGCGATCCACCTGCACACTCCAGCCTGATCTCTGTCAGGAGATCAGAGCCAGCCACGGCAGCACGATCACCAGAAGCCCGACGAAATAGACCAGCCCGAAGATCAGGCCGAACTTCCAGAAGTCGCGTTTGCCGATATAGCCGCTGCCGTAATACATCGGCGCGGGCCCGGTGGCGTAGGGGGAGATCACACCCATCAACCCCAGCGAATAGACGCACAGCAGCGTCAGCGTCGGAAGCGACAGGCCGGGAATGCCGCTGCCGACGGCCAGCACGACCGGCAGCACGGCGGCGGCGTGCGCCGTGATGCTGGAAAAGAAATAGTGGATCCAGAAGAAGAACGAGACCAGCAGGATCATCCCCAGCGTCGGCGACAGGCCGGCCAGCGGCTTGGCATAGCCCTCGGCGACCCACTTGATGAATCCGATATCGTTCAACCCGGATGACAGCGTCAGCAGCGACGTGAAGTAGAAGAACACTTCCCACGCGGCTTTTTCGGCGACGATGTCGGCGAAATCGATGACGCCGGTGACCAGCATCAGCGAGATCACGACGAACACGACCATCGTCGCGTTGATGAAATTGGAGCCGAGCCCGGGCAGGCTGATGTTCGGATTCGATCCGATGATCCACAGCGTCATCGCGAGCAGCACGAGAACGCCCATCACCCATTCGTTGCGCGACAGCGGCCCCATGGCGGCCAATTCATTGGAGCTCCAGACCACGATCTCGGGGCTTTCCGTCACCTGCGGTTTGCAAACGATGTAGCTGAGCAGCGGCACCAGCAGCAGCAGCGGGATGCCCAAAGGGGCGAAGCCGATGAACCATTGCGACCAGCCGATCTCCACGCCGGAGATTTTCTTGGCGATCGCGAGCGCGGCGGCGTTCGGCGCGAGTGCCGTCACAAACAGCGAGCTGGTGACGGCGGTGGTCGCGAACGCGGTCCACATCACGTAGGTGCCGATCCGGCCCGCGGTGGGACCGGGTTCTGAACCGTAGATCTTCGGGATGTTGCTGACGATCGGATAGATCGTGCCGCCGCTGCGCGCGGTGTTCGAGGGCGTCGCTGGCGCGAGAATGACATCCGAGAACGCGACGGCGTAACCGAGACCGATCGTTCGGCGGCCAAGACCGCGCACCAGCAACAGCGCGATGCGCCGACCGAGTCCGCTCTTGCGATAGCCGATCGAGAACACGAACGCGCCGACGATCAGCCAGACCGTGCCTTCCGAAAATCCGCTGAGCATCCAGCGCAGTGATTTGTTCGGATCAGGTTCGACATAGCCCATCACACCCGCGAAGGTGAGCCCGATCAGTCCGACCGCCGCGACCGGCATCGACTCGAGGATCAGGCCGGCGATCACCGCCGCGAACACCGCGAAATAATGCCACTGATTGGTGGTCAGGCCGGCCGGAACAGGAATGAGATAGAGCAGAAGCCAAACGCCCAGCGGGGCGAAAGTCCTCCACGACATTTGCGTCGGCCCTGATGTCGCCACCGGTCTGTCCCCTGCCCTAATTCGTAAAGACGTTTGTTCCATTTCAATAGCATGGCCGCCAAAACGCAAGAAATGTTTCGCGCGGTTGCCCTCGCCGGCTCCGCGCTTCCTTGCTAAAGTCGGGTATGAGCGCGCGCGACAATGCATCGTCCGAGATCACGCCGGAGGTGCTGTTGCGCGCCTATGCCGCCGGCATTTTTCCGATGGCCGAAAGCATCGACGATCCGACGCTGTTCTGGGTCGAGCCGGAAATGCGCGGCATCATCCCGCTGGAGGGCTTTCGCGTCGCCTCGCGACTGGCGCGCACGGTACGGTCGGATCGGTTTCGCGTCAGCGTCGATACCAATTTCGCCGCCGTGATCGACGGCTGCGCCTCGCCGCTGCCGGGCCGCGATGATACGTGGATCAACCGCCGGATTCGCGATCTCTATACCGGGCTGTACGCGATCGGCCATTGCCATAGCGTCGAGGTTTGGGACGGCGGCGATCTGGTCGGCGGACTTTACGGCGTCAGCCTCGGCCGCGCGTTTTTCGGCGAGAGCATGTTTCACCGCAGCCGCGATGCGTCGAAGGTCGCGCTGGTGCATCTGGTCGCGCGCCTGCTGGCCAGCGGATTCGTGCTGCTCGATACGCAGTTCGTCACCGAGCATCTGCGCTCGTTCGGCGCGATCGAAGTGCCGCGTCCGCGTTACCGCGCCATGCTCGACCAGGCGCTGACGGCCGGCATCGCCGATTTCACTGACTTCAGGGTGGACGGCATTTTTCCGGGCGCGCAGGCGCTCGATATCATCGCGGCGCATCAGCCCGGGTGAGTTGGTCCGGCGGCAAAGGTCGTCATCGCGGTTTGACGACGCGAAAGCCGCGGCCGGAGCCGGCCATCACCCTCGGACGAGGCCGGTCGATCGGGTCCTCACCGTCCGAACGGCGGGAAGATATTCTGTTGCGGCTGCGGTTGGGCCTGCGGCTGGGGCTGCGGCGCCGGGCGCGGGGCCTGTTTCGGCGGCGGCGGGCGCTTTTGCGCGGTCGGCACCGGCCGTGCATCGGGCTGCGCCGAGACGACCGCCGTCTCCGGACCTTTGCAGTCGGTCAGCCAGATATCGTAGATCGGATGCTCGACGCCGT
>JAQGJY010000444.1 GCA_028290325.1 Tardiphaga sp. | reverse complement strand
CAATCGCAGGGTCACCTTCGGCGAGCCCGAAGCCCTTCAGATAGCCATCGCGGCGGAACGTATCGACCGTGCCGCCAGGCGTTCCGTCCAGCATCGCCAGCACCGGCTTCTTGTCGCAGAGCGCCTTGCGGGCCTAGTCGCCCTGCTGCACGCCGGCCTGGAAATTATCGGTGGCGAACGTCGCGTCGACGGCGTCGGCCGGATTGGTTGCCGTATCCAGCGCAATCACGAGCACCCGTGCGGCGCGCGCTTTCTTGATGACGCCCAGCATGCCGGTCGAGTTGTTCGGCGTCACCAAAATGCCTTTGGCGCCGGCGGTGTCAAGTTGATCGCCCGCGCTGGCAAGTTCGACGGCGACAACGAAGGCCAGGTCACTGCGATCGAAGATCTGATCAGCGGCCTTGGCCTTGGCCGCCTCTTCGGCAGCCTGACGCATTTTCTCGAAGAACGGATTGACCTTTGTCTTGGTGACAAGGCCGACAATGACTTCTTCAGCCGAGGCGTGGCCGGTCGCCGCAAAGGCGGTCCCGAGACACACAAGGCCCGCAGCGGTCGATTTGACGATGGCGCCGGACTTGGCACCGGTCGAAATATGCGAGACGGACATGAATTCCTCCCGAATTGTTAATCCTTTCTTCGCGAAGGCTCATCGATTCACGCATCAGCTTTGCATCAAGCCAAACATATATTGCGAATTTTTTGTATATTTGTACATATTAAATTCAGCGAGGCGGAACGTGTTGCGTCCAGCTCAGTCGGCCAGGCGAATCTGAAGCTTCACATCGTTGGGGAGGCCGGACGCAGCACGTTCGAAGGCCTTTATCGCATCGTCAAAGGCGAACGTTTCGGAAATCAGCGGCTTGAGGTCCACCTGTCCTGAGGCAATCAGATTGAGCGCCCTGTCGAAGACATTGGCGTAGCGGAACACTGTCCGGATTTCGATCTCCTTGTTGATCGCGCCAGCAATGTCCAGTGAGTTGTGCTCCGTCGGCACACCGACGAGGACGACCGTTCCACCCGGGCAGCACAGATCGACAAGACTGGCAATTGCTTTCGGACTGCCGCTGGCTTCGAAAACAACATCAGCGCCCCAATCGCCGGTCTCCTCCAGGACTCTTTCGACAACGTCGAGGTTGCGTATGTTGATGGGCACAACACCGGTATATCGCCCTGCTATGTCGAGCTTCGGCTGGTGGACGGCCGTGATCAGGACCTTGCTGCACCCACCTGCCAAGGCCGCGAGCGCAATCATCATACCGATCGTGCCGGCGCCCAGCACCACCGCGATGTCACCGGGCGTGATGCGAGCCTTGACCGCGGCCTGCATGCCAACCGCGAACGGTTCGACCATGGCCGCTTCGCCGAAGCTGACATTGTCCGGGATCCTGAACGTAAAGGCGGCCGGGTGGACCACTGTTGTCGTCAGGCAACCGTGCACTGGCGGCGTCGCCCAAAAGGTCACTTTTGGATCGACGTTGTACATCCCAAGCTTCGTGGCCTTCGACTTGAAATCAGGAACGCCGGGCTCCATGCAGACGCGATCTCCAGCGACGAGTCCCTCGACATTCGAGCCGACCTCGACGATGACGCCGGAGGCTTCATGGCCAAGCACCATAGGCGCGTTGACGATGCGTGGGCCTGCCCCGCCGTGGAGATAATAGTGAACATCGCTTCCACAGATACCCACGGTGTGCAGCTTGATCCGGACATCGTCCGGCCCGAGTTGATCTGGAAGATCGATGTCCCGGATGGCGAGGACGCCCTTCCTTTCGAGAACAAGTGCGCGCATTGAGCTTCTCCCGTGTGTGTCGCGCAGCTTGAGCGCGTCTGCGAAAACTGATCGTCGATCCTGCCCGTCACCAGATTGTGTAACCTGCGTCGACGAGAACGATCGAGCCGGTCATGGCGCTTGAAGCATCCGAGGCGAGGAAGAGATTGACGGAAGCCACTTCTTCCGGCTCAACCATCCGCTTCATGGGCGTGCCCTCCATCCAGCGGTTGAAATATTCCGGATCCTTGGCGGTGACATTCGACATCACCGTGTTGACATAGGTCGGCGCCACGCAATTGACGCGCACGCCCCGATCGGCCCACTCACCCGCGAGGGAGCGTGTAAGGTGGTGGAGACCAGCTTTCGAGGCGTTGTAGTGAACTTGACATTGCGGCTTGTTCGAAATGAAACCGGACATCGATCCCACCGTCACGATCGACCCCTTGCGACGTTCGAGCATATGTCGGCCAAAGGCGCGACAACTCCAGAAGGCTCCGTTCAGGTTGACATCCATGACCCTCGCCCACGCGGCATCGTCCAAATCCTCTGCCCGCGTATCCGCCCAGGCGATGCCGGCATTGGCGATGAGGATGTCGATGGAGCCTACATCCCGATTCATTTGAGCTGCAGTCTCGGTGCAGGCGCCCGAGTCGGTCACGTCCAGCACTTTGCTGGAAACATCATGTCCTTTGCCACGTAAGATACCGGCAGCCTCGTCGAGCAGAGCCTCGTCAAGACCGGACAGGATGACCCGAGCTCCGGCCTCCGCCAAAGCCTCGGCGGTGCAGTAGCCAATGCCGCGGGCCGCGCCCGTTATGAAAGCTGTGCGCCCGCCAAGGCGCTGTCTGTCTGCGTACAATTGCTTTTCCTCATACTTGGGTGGGTTGCAGGCCTCGCGCGACGCGCCTGCCTGAGGGGCTGAACAGATGAATGCGCCGCGTATCGATCGACAGGCCGACGGCCTCTCCTGCGCTGACGGCGTACTGGCCTTGATGGCTGACAGTGACGGGCTCCGAGCCAATGCCGGCATCGACATGGATCAGGGTCTCGTTGCCGAGTCGCTCGACAAGGAGAACCTGCCCGCGCAATGGGCCGTGGTCAGCCACATGAATCATGTCGGGACGGACGCCGAGGGTGAGCGCCTGAGCTGAGCCGGTTTCCGCAACGTCGTCGATGGTGAGCCTAACGTCCGGCGAAAGGGAAAGCTCAACGCGGCCACCATCCCGCGAAAGCAATCCGGCAGGCAGAAAATTCATCTTCGGCGAGCCGATGAAGCCCGCGACGAAGAGATTGACCGGTTCGTTGTAGAGGGAAAGAGGCGATCCGATCTGTTCGACCAACCCTTCGCGCAGAACCACGATCCTGTCGGCCATCGTCATCGCCTCGACCTGGTCGTGGGTGACGTAGATCATCGTTCCCTTCAGCTCCCGGTGAAGCGCCGCAAGCTCCATGCGCATCTGCACGCGCAGCGCCGCGTCGAGATTTGAAAGCGGCTCGTCGAAAAGGAATACCTTCGGATTGCGTACGATCGCGCGGCCAATCGCAACACGCTGACGCTGGCCGCCGGACAGATTAGCCGGCTTGCGGTTGAGGAGGTTTTCAATCTGAAGGATGCGCGCGGCCTGTTCGACCTTGCGTCGACGCTCCGACTTCCCGACCCCGGCCAGCCGCAGCGCGAAACCCATATTCTGTTCGACCGTCATGTGCGGATAGAGCGCGTAACTTTGAAAAACCATGGCGAGACCACGCCGATCAGGCGCCACGTCGTTGACGCGCGCGCCATCGAGCAAAAGCTCGCCGGCGGTGATTTCCTCCAGGCCCGCAATCATGCGCAGGAGCGTGGATTTCCCGCACCCCGATGGGCCGACGAAGACCACGAACTCGCCTTCGCTAACTTCGAAACTAACCCCCTTGACGACTTCGAAGCCTCCGAAGGATTTGCGAAGATCTCGCAATTTCAGACTGACCATCCGACAAATCCCTATTTGACAGCGCCGAATGTGAGGCCGCGCACCAACTGTTTTTGCGTCAGCCACCCAAGCAGCATGATCGGCGCGATGGCGAGCAGCGACGCGGCGGACAATTTGGCCCAGAAGAGTCCTTGGGGACTCGAGAAGGAAGCGATGAAAGCCGTCAGCGGCGTCGCATTGGTAACGGTAAGATTGATGCTCCAGAACGCCTCGTTCCAGATGAAGATGACCGAAAGCAGCCCGGTCGACGCAAAGCCCGGTGCCGTCAGCGGCAGCAGCAGGAAAAAGAACTGACTGAGGGGCCTCGCACCGTCCATGCGCGCCGCCTCGATCAGATCTTTAGGGATGTCCTTGAAAAACGTATAAATCAGCCAGACGACGATCGGCAGGTTCATCAGCGTGTAGATCGCGATGAGTCCGACGTGGGTATCGAGTAGCCCGGCGTCGCGGAAGATCAAATAGATCGGTACCAGAACGCCGACGGCTGGCATCATCTTGGTCGACAGCATCCAGACGAGAACGTCCTTGGTTCTCCCGCCTGGAAAGAACGCCATCGCATAGGCGGCAGGCGTGCCGAGGATAATGGCGAGCAGCGTCGCGGCACATGAAATGATCAGGCTGTTCTGGAAGAAATGCAGGTAGTCCGCGCTATCCAGGACCGCCCGCATGTTGATCATGGTCGGGGAAAACAATAATTTTGGCGGCGTCGCGATCGCCGCCGGCTCCGTCTTGAACGCCGTCAGTGCCATCCAAAAGATCGGAAAGAAAAAGACGATCGCTGCTGACCAGCCGATTACGAAATTGGCAATGCGAACGGCGAGGGATTTCCTCATCTCAGCTATCCAGATTGCGTGAGATTGTACGGATCAGGAAAAAGCCGACGATGTTGGCCAGCACCACGGCCATGATTCCGCCGGTCGAGGCCATGCCGACATTGAAATCAAGAAGCGCCGTCTTGTAGATGAGGTATGGCAGAGTGGTTGTTGCGCTGCCGGGTCCACCATTGGTGGTGACGAGAATTTCGGCGAAGATCGACAGCAGGAAGATCGCCTCGATCATGGCGACCACGCCGATCGCACGCGCCAGATGCGGCAAGGTGATGTGGTAGAACAAGGTCAAGCCGCGCGCACCATCCATACGCGCCGCCTCGAGCTGCTCGCGGTCGAGCGACTGGATCGCCGTGAGCAGGATGAGGGTGGCGAATGGCGCCCACTGCCATGTAACGATGATACCGATCGAGGTCAGGGGCAACGATGAAAACCAGTCGACCGGCGGCAGTCCAAGGGAGCGGGCGAAGAAAGCAAACAGCCCGTTGACGGGATGCATGAGCAGGTTCTTCCAGATGAGCGCGGCGACCGTCGGCATGACGAAGAACGGCGCAACGACCAAAAGACGCGCGATCGAGGCGCCTGGGAAGGTTTCGTAAAAGACGACTGCGAGAAGCGTGCCTATGGCAATGCTGGCGACAAGCACGCCGCCGACCAGCGAAAGCGTGTTGACGATGGACGTCCAGAGAGCTGGGTCTTGAAAGAAGAAGATGTAATTGCTGATGCCGACGAAGGAGACGGCATCCGGTTGGAGCAGGCTGTAGCGCAGTGTGGAAAAGTAGATCGTCATGGCCAGTGGCACGATCATCCACAAGACAAGCAGCGAGACGGCGGGCGCCATCAACGGCCCGGTGCGCACGGCGGGGCCGCGCGCCTTTGACTGTGTGTCTTTGGCCATGCGTTCAGGTCCTTGAAGAGTGTCGGCGGAAGGCGGCGCCTGAAGATGGCCTCAGGCGCCGCATATGAGATGTTACTTGATGTAACCCGCCTCTTTCATTGTCCGCTCGGTGAACTTCTGGACATTTCCGAGGGCCTGATCGACCGTCTTCTCACCCGTGAGCACGGCGGTGAACTCCTGCCCAGCCGTGGTACCTAGACTTTGGAATTCCGGGATCCCGACAAAGCCGATGCCGTAGTAAGGCACCTTGTCCTTTGTCGGATTGCGCAGATCGGTCGATTCGATCGACTTCAGCGTCATCTTCGCAAAAGGTGCGGCGTCAAGATATTCCTTCGACGCGTAAGTTGAGGTGCGAGTGCCGGGCGGCACGGCCGCCCACCCTCGAGTGCTGGCAACGAGCTTGATGTACTCCGGCGAGGTTGCCCAATAGATGAATTCCTGTGCCGCCGCCTTGGACTTCGATGAGACGGGGACCCCGAGCGCCCAGGCCCACAGATAATGGTAGCCAGTCTTCGAAGTGCCGTAGGGAGACATGGCGTAGCCAACCTTCCCGATGACAGTGCTCTGGTTTTGATCCGCCAGGAAGCTCGCCGCAACCGTCGCATCGATCCACATCGCGCAATTGCCGGAGGCAAAGAGTGCCAGGTTTTCGTTGAACCCGTTCGAGGCTGCGCCAGGAGGTCCGTACTTTTTCAAGAGGCCAGTATAGGTGGTCAGGGCCGCCTTCCATTCGGGGCTGGTCAGCTGAGGTTTCCAGTCCATATCAAACCAGCGTGCGCCGAAACCATTGGCTGCTGGAGTGATCTGGCCGACATTCTCGCCCCAACCAGGTTTGCCGCGCAGGCAAATGCCGTAGATCCCCTTGTTCGGATTGTTGAGCTTCTCGGCGAACCGCTCGATGTCAGTCCACTTTGGTTCCTCCGGCATTGTTAGACCTGCGGCGTCGAACAGATCCTTGCGATAGAACGTCATCTGGCTCTCGGCGTAAAACGGCAGTGCATATTGTTTGCCATCCACGGCGAGGCCGTCACGCACTGACTTCAGGACGTCGTCGATCCGGTAGGAATCCGGTGGGTTCTCGAAGGGCGCGAGCCAACCAAGCTTTCCCCACATTGGCGCTTCGTAAAGTCCGATCGTCATGACATCGAACTGTCCGGACTTGGTCGCGATGTCCGTCGTCAAGCGCTGCCGCAGGACATTCTCCTCAAGGACGACCCAGTTGAGCTTGATATTCGGGTGGCTTTCTTCGAATTTCTTGGAGAGCTCCTTCATGACGACCATGTCGGAATTGTTGACGGTGCCTATGGTCACCGTTGTCTGCGCGTAGGCGGATACCGACGCCAAAAGCATGGCGCTGGCGGTGACCAGTGTTCGAATATGCCTCATGTGATACCCTCCCAATGGAGCGGGCACAGACTGCCCGCATTCAACGATGGCTGTTCAAGCCACCGATTTTGCTGCTTCCCCGTGCTGACGCGGCACCGCCGCCGCTCTGTTGAGATCGTGCATGGCGTTGCGCACGGCCTGACTGTCGCCGAGCTCGCGATAATTCTTGTAGAGGTACCGGTAGGCCGCCGCGCTTTCACGGCGGGGATGATAGGGCGTGAAGGTACGCGCGCCGAACCGGGCCGTGCCCTCGGCGAAGCCGCCCACCAGCTCCGCCGCGACGGCGCCATGAACCGCCGCGCCGACGGCCGTTGCATGGGCAATGCCTGGAACCTCGACGACGCGCCCCAGCACATCGGCCATGATCTGCACCAGCAATGGATTGTTCTGGGCGAGCCCGCTCGTCAGGATGACGCGGTTGATGGCGAAATCGCCGGCCTCGAAGAGGTCGACTACCGTGCGGGCCCCAAAACACAGCGACTCGATCAGTGCGCGGTAGATGCCGACGCCCGTGGTTTCGGTGGTGAGGCCGAGAAGCAGGCCGCTGAGGTCTGTATCCGCGAGCGGCACGCGGTTGCCGTTCCACCAGTCGAGCGCCAGGAGATGATTGGCGCCGGGTTCGAGGCTTGCCGCCTCTCGGTTGTAGATACGGAAACTTTCAGCGGCATCCGCACCACGCGGAAAAGCCTTCACGAACCAGGCGAGCATGTCGCCAAACCCGGCCTGTCCGGCCTCGTAGCACCAGAGATCGCGAACCGATCCGTCCTTGGCAACGCCTTCGATGCCGGGCGGCAGAGGACGAAACTGTTCGCTCAGAAACAGATAGACAGCCGACGTTCCGAGCGCGCCGACGAGACAGCCAGATGACACAGCCCCAACCGCGGGCAGCACGACATGGGAATCGATGACCGCCACCGCGACGATCGCGCGGCCGCTGATCCCGGTGCGCGTCCGCCATGCCTCGGACAAGCGGCCACCCGAAGTCCCGACACGGTGCGGCACCGACAGCCTTTCGGCCAGGCCGGGCACGATCCCCTGCGGATAGCCTTCAGTCTCGGAATACTGGGCCTTGTAGGCCGCAAAACCCAGACTGCGCACTTCACGGCCGGTCAACTGCCAGACCAGCCAGTCGCCGGATTCGATGAACCGTCCGGCCGCACGCCAGATGTGCGGCGCCTCGTCGGCGATCTCCGCGGCCTTTGGCAGCAACCATTCCCCGGACAGCTTGCCGCCGAAATTGCGCAGGAACGCCCCGCCTTGGCGGTTGATGGCGTCCGCATAGGGCTGCGCGGCGCGATGTTTCCACAGTTTGACATAGGCATGCGGCTCGCCGGGATAAAGTTCGGAAAGGGCGGTGCCGTCGCTGGTGGTCGGCATCGGAGAACTGGCCGAGAAGCCGAGCCCGATCGACTCGATGACCCGACCACGGCCCAGCACATCAAGGATTTCTTCCGCCGCCTCCAGATAGTCGGCGGCATTCTGCAGCGCCCAAGACCGCGGCAAAAGCGTGCCGTCGGGCAGGCTTTGCATCATGACGCCATGGCGATAGGCATGTGTGTGACTGGCGATCTGCGCGCCGGTCGCGGCGTCGAGCAGGACGCCACGGGCAGATCCGGTGCCAAAGTCCAGTCCGATGATGTAGGTCGCGATCATCCGGCCTGCTGCCTTCCCAACGCCAGCGATGCTGCGCGGCGATGTTTCTCAAGCGCCCTCTCGACCGCCTTCTCGACGGCCTCGACGGTCATTTGGAAATGCTCGTAGAGGAGCTCGGCCGGGGCGGATTCGCCAAACGAGTCGATACCGACACACTCACCCTCGAGGCCCACATATTTGCGCCAATAGTCGGTGACGCCGGCTTCGACGGAAATGCGGGGAATGCCCCATGGCAGCACCTTGGCCTTGTAGTCGTCAGCCTGCCGGTCGAAAGCGCTGGTGGACGGCATCGACACAACACGAACCTGAATGCCTCGCTTTGCCAGTTGCTCGCGAGCGTCGACGGCCAGATGCACTTCGGAACCGGTCGCGATGATGACGGCGTCCAACGGCCCGTCCTCGCGGCGCAGCACATATCCACCCATGCGGACCGCTTGAACCTGGGCCTGGTCGCGCGGCTGAAACGGGAGGTTCTGTCGGCTCAGCGCAAGACTTGTCGGCGTCGTCACCTGCTCCAGCGCAACCTGCCAGGCGACCGCCGTTTCAACAGTGTCGCAGGGCCGCCAAACATCCATGTTGGGCATCAGCCGAAGCGTCGCCAGTTGCTCGATCGGCTGATGCGTCGGACCATCCTGGCCGAGTGCGATGGAATCGTGGGTAAAGACATAGATGGCGCCGAGCTTCATCAGCGCCGCCATGCGCAGGGCGTTGCGGGCGTATTCCGAGAACATCAGGAATGTGCCGCCAAACGGACGAAATCCGCCATGCACCATCAGGCCGTTCATGATCGCGGCCATGCCGAACTCGCGCACGCCGTAGTAGATGTAGTTGCCGCCCGAGACGGAAGTGATCGCCTCGGCGCCCTGCCAAAGCGTGAGGTTCGAACTGGCGAGATCGGCGGAGCCGCCGACCAGTTCCGGAACGAAACCGGCAAAGGCCTGAATGGCATTCTGGCTCGCCTTGCGTGTCGCCAGCGTCTCCGCCTTTTCGACAGTGTGCGCAACGAAGGCCTCCGCCTTGGCGGCAAAGCCCGCGGGAAGATGATGCGCGGCTCGCCGTTCGAACTCCGCGGCTTCCTTGGGATAGGCCTCGCGGTACGTCGCGAAGCGGCGGTGCCAGTCAGCTTCCGATGCGGCGCCCCTGACCGAAGCGTTCCAAGCGTCACCGATCTCACCTGGAATATCGAACGGTGGATACGGCCAATCGAGCGCGAGCCTGGCTCCCGCGACCTCATCCGCGCCCAGCGGCGATCCATGGCTGTCGTGACTTCCGGCCTTGGTCGGCGCGCCCCTGCCGATTGTCGTTTTGCAGCAGATCAGCGTCGGACGGGTGGCCTGCGCCTTCGCCGTGGAAATCGCCTTGTCGACGGCCTCGACATCATGCCCGTCCACATCGGCGATGACCTGCCAGCCATAGGCCTCGAAGCGCTTGGGCGTGTCGTCCGAAAACCAACCGCCGACATGGCCATCGATGGAAACGCCGTTGTCGTCGTAAAGCACGATCAGCCTGCCCAGGCCGAGCGTTCCGGCTAGCGAGCACGCCTCGTGCGAGATGCCTTCCATCAGGCAGCCGTCGCCGGCCAGGACAAAGGTGTGGTGGTCGACAATGTCGTGTCCGGGTCGGTTGAAGGCGGCGGCCAATGTCTTTTCGGCGATCGCCATGCCGACGGCATTTGCGAGGCCTTGCCCGAGCGGTCCGGTCGTCACTTCCACGCCCGGCGTATAGCCCAATTCGGGATGGCCCGGCGTCCTGCTGCCGAGCTGCCGAAACTGCCGCAGATCGTCGATCGAGACATCGTAGCCGGTGAGATGGAGCGCGCTATAGAGCAGCATCGAGCCGTGGCCATTGCTGAGCACGACGCGGTCGCGGTCGGGCCAGGCGGGATTGGATGGATTGTGGCGAAGGTGGCGGTGCCAGAGCGCCACGGCGATCTCGGCCATGCCCAGCGGCATGCCTGGGTGGCCGGACTTGGCGTTCTCGACCGCATCCATGGACAGCGCACGAATGGCGTTCGCCAGGAGATCCGTGCGGGCGAAGTCCTTTTGCGCTGCCAACATGTGAGAACCCGTCGATCGCGTGACGGAGAAAACGTCGAACAGGAGCCCGATGGTCCGCGCCCAGATTCGCTATTCCTCCCTGTTGGCCGCGATCTTAGTCAAGGATATATCTATAAAGCAACGTGTTATTGGATATTTCTGTACAAAAGACATGCGACTTGCTGGCGAACATGCCTTTATCTCCCCAGGGTTTATGGCTAAATCTCCGGGCAAACAGGAAGTGCGGGATGGTCAGGACAAACGGGGCGGAGCATCCCGCCCTCGTGAACAGTGGCGAGATTCTCTCGCTGATTGCCACCGGCGCCGCCACGTCCCGGTCGGCTTTGCTCGATGCGTCCGGATTATCCCGAGTGACTGTCACCCAGCGCCTGAATGCGCTGATTGAATCAGGCCTGATCCGCGAGACGGAACGCACAATGCCGAGTGGCGGAAGGCCGACGCGCGTGCTTGGGATCAATGAACGGGCCGGGTTCTTCCTCGTCGCCAACATTGGCGAAACCTACATCCATCTTGCCGCCATGGACCTTGAGCCCGCTATCGTCTCGCAAAGCACAATACCGTTCAACGCGTCGGATGGACCGGCGGCTTCCCTCGAGCAGATTTCCCACGGCTTCGATATCCTTGCCGCCAAGGCACGAACCAGCCATGGCTCGCTTTTTGGGGTAAGCCTCAGCATGCCCACGCCGGTCGATTTCAAACGCGGCCGCGTCGTCGGTCCGTCGGTGCTTCACGGGTGGGACGAATTCGACATCATCAGCTGGCTTCGCCGTCGCTTCGATGCGCCGATCTATGTCGAAAATGACGTGAACCTGATGGCGATCCACGAGCACCGTCAGAATTTCCCGCATGTGGACGACATGTTCTTCATCAAGGCGGGAACGGGCATCGGCAGCGGCATTGTCGCCGGCGGCAAGATCTTTCGTGGCGCTCAGGGTGCTGCCGGCGACATCGGCCATATCCAGTTCGACTCCGAGAATCCGCCATTGTGCCGCTGCGGCAAGCTCGGTTGTGTCGAAGCCCGTGCCGGCGGCTGGGCGATTGCCCGGGATCTCTCGAGCAGAGGCTTCAAGGCAGAGAACGCCCGTGATGTCATTTCGTTGGTTGAAATGCAGAAGCCGGAGGCCGTGATGCTGCTGCGCAGCGCCGGACGGGTGATCGGCGAAGTCGCCTCCGATGTCGTCAGCATACTCAACCCGAACCTGATCGTGGTGGGCGGCACACTCGCCAAGGGTGGAGAGTTTCTGTTGTCGGGTATCCGCGAACTCGTCTACCAGCGATGCCTTCCACTTGCCACGCGCGAGTTGCAAATCGTCCTCTCCAACCCGCAGAAGGACAGTGCCCTTTTTGGCGCTGCCTATCTGGCGCTTGAGAACATCTTCAGCCTCGGGAAAGTGGAGGAACTCATCGATCGACTTTCCATCGACCGCGCCAATCCACTTTCACAAAGCAGCACGATTTCCGGATGAACTGTTTCAGGTGACACCCATCATCATCGCGACAAGATCGTTCTGAAACGCCTTGGCGTACAGTCATCTCGCCGATACTTCGGCCTTGCCGCATCACGGCAGCACGATCCGCGACACGCACGACGTGGTCGATATTGTGGCTGACGATGATGACCGACAGGCCTCGCTCCGGCAGGCGTCTTACCATCGCCGATATCTCGTCGGATTCACGCAGGCCGGCATGGATGTGCCGCCAACCGTCCCCTCGGGGCCTTCGAACGAGGGAGTGGCATTCGGCTCCCGAGAGAAAGAGGGAGCTGGATGCCACTCATCCGCCTTGTTGCAGAACAGACACCAGTCGTGCCAAGCGCCGGAAGAAACTGTGATCCAAGCAGCGTTGAGATCGTGACTGCGCGCCTATCTCAGAAGCCATTTACAGTTTCGTTGCATCACTCCGCTGATCATCCCGCTTCATGGCGTGGGAGCCGCCTTCAATCACATGCGTGACAGACAGCGCGGGGCACGGCGACGCCCCCTTAAAACGCAAAAACCGCCCCGGTTAGACCGAGACTGTTAGCGTAGTATGAAAGAAGTGGTTGCGGGGATAGGATTTGAAACTATGACCTACATGTTATGAGCCTGACGAGCTACCGGGCTGCACCACCCCGCGTTAAACCGTGCATGCCTGACTGAAACAATGCGGACGGTGATCGAACCGACGCTATGAGCGCGCCGATCGGGCCGTTTCGCGAGCTTCCTGAGAAGGCGACCGGGCCAAAGCCGCGGG
>JAQGJY010000432.1 GCA_028290325.1 Tardiphaga sp. | reverse complement strand
ATTACGCGCTGGCGGCAGCGCGCGCCTTGGTCGATTCGGACAAGGACGCCGAGACCATCGTGCGCCGCGCGCTCGATATCGCCGCCGACATCTGCGTCTATACCAACCGCAACGTCACCATCGAGACACTGGGTGGGTGATGTGCCGTCATTGCGAGGAGCGAGCGTCCCTCGGTTGCGAGGGACGTTTGCGACGAAGCAATCCCGGCAAGGGCCGGGTTGCCTTGGCTCGCAATGACGAACCCTAAGTTCGTATAGATATATAAGAAAGCCACATGACCGACTTCTCGCCCCGCGAAATCGTTTCCGAACTCGACCGCTTCATCATCGGCCAGCACGACGCCAAGCGCGCCGTCTCGATCGCGCTGCGCAACCGCTGGCGACGCCTGCAACTGACGGGCTCGCTGCGCGACGAGGTGCTGCCGAAAAACATTCTGATGATCGGGCCGACCGGCGTCGGCAAGACCGAAATCGCGCGGCGGCTGGCGAAGCTCGCCAACGCGCCCTTCATCAAGGTCGAGGCGACGAAGTTCACCGAGGTCGGCTATGTCGGCCGCGACGTCGAGCAGATCATCCGCGATCTTGTCGAGGTCGCGATCGGCCAGACCCGCGACAAGAAGCGCAAGGATGTGCAGGCCCGCGCGCAGCAGGCCGCCGAGGAGCGCGTGCTCGATGCGCTGGTCGGCGCCAATGCCGGCGCCACCACGCGCGAGTCGTTTCGCAAGAAGCTTCGCGCTGGCGACCTCAACGACAAGGAAATCGAGCTAGAAATGCAGTCTTCGGGCGGCTCGCCGATGTTCGAGATTCCCGGCATGCCCGGCGCGCAGATGGGCGCGATCTCGATCGGCGACATCTTCGGCAAGATGGGCGGCCGCACCAAGACCCGCAAACTGACCGTCGAGTCCTCGCACGATCTGCTGATCGCCGAGGAATCCGACAAGCTGCTGGACTCCGACCAACTGACGCAGGAAGCCATCAGCGTGGTCGAGAACAACGGCATCGTCTTTCTCGACGAGATCGACAAGATCTGCGTGCGCGACGGCCGCAGCGGAGGCGACGTCTCGCGCGAGGGCGTGCAGCGCGATCTGCTGCCGCTGATCGAGGGCACCACGGTCGCGACCAAGCACGGCCCGGTCAAGACCGACCACATTTTGTTCATCGCATCCGGCGCGTTTCACATCGCCAAGCCGAGCGACCTGCTGCCGGAATTGCAGGGCCGGCTGCCGATCCGCGTCGAACTCGACGCGCTGTCGCGCGACGACATGCGGCGCATTCTCACCGAGCCGGAAGCCTCGCTGATCAAGCAATATGTCGCGTTGCTCCAGACCGAGGGCGTGACGCTCGACATCGCCGACGATGCCATCGACGCGCTCGCCGATGTCGCGGTCGCGGTCAATTCGACCGTCGAGAATATCGGCGCCCGGCGGTTGCAGACGGTGATGGAGCGAGTGCTGGACGAGATCTCGTTCTCGGCGCCGGATCGCAATGGCGAGACCATCCGCATCGACGCGGACTATGTGCAAAAGCATGTCGGCGACCTGGCGAAGAACGCGGACCTCAGCCGCTTTATTTTGTAGAGGTTTGTTTTGTCGGGTCGGCATTCCGAGACTCCCGGGCGTTCGCGCGCGCTAACGGGCGTGCGCCCGGATACGAGAGCGTCTCACCGCGCGCGGCGGACCCGGACATAGAGCGCGCCTTCGCCGCCATGACCGATGCCGGCTTCCTCGTAGCCGACGACCAGCATGCGAAACTCGGGCAATGACAGCCACAGCGGCACCTGCCGGCGCAGGATGCCGCGCTCCGACTCCGGACCGACGGTGCGGCCCTTGCCGGTGATGACCAGCACGAAGGTCAGGCCGTCACGATGCGCGCGATGCAGGAACGTCAGCAACGCGGCGTGCGCCCGATGCTGCGTCATGCCGTGCAGGTCGATCCGCGCATCGATCTCTTTCTTGCCGCGTGACAGCGACGACTTTTCGCGGCGGCCGATCGGCGCCAGCGGCGGCGCGATCTTCGGCGTGTCCAGGACAGGCTTGATGGCTTTCAGCGGTGGCGGCGGTTTGCGCGCCGATGGTTTGACCGGGTCGGGCGGCGCAACGACGACCGCCACGATCTTGACGGCGCGCGCGCGCTTGCGAAGCGGCTTGGTTTGCGTGGCGATGCTGTCCCACAACGCGCGCTCGTCCTCGCTGAGGGCGCGGCGGCGCCGCGCGACCTGTGGCGGATCGAGGACTGGCGGACGCTTGGTGCTCACCAGAACCAACCGCGCGGTTTCGCCGGACGCGACCGATGATGCCGATCAGGCCGCCGCGGCGGGACCCGCTTGACCCGCACCGGCTCGAGCGTCGGCCGCGCCTGCGGCAGCGGTACCGCCTTCGCCGGCTCAACCTTCGGCGGCTCGACCGTCGTGGCGGTCACCGGCGGCGCGACGGCAGGCGCCACGATGGGCGCGGTGCCAGGGGTCGCGGGCAACAGCTTCGCGATCGTGGCCGACGGCCGGTCGCGCGGCAAGGCAATGGTCTTGCTGCCGATCGTCGGATCCAGCGCCTTCGGCACCAGCATCACGAAACGCGCCGGATTCTTCAGACGGCCAGCCACCTTTCCGGCCTCCGCGCCCGCGCCGAGATAAATATCCGCGCGCGCCGGGCCGACGATCGCGGAGCCGGTGTCCTGTCCGATCATCAAACGGCGGAACGGCGTCTTCGACGTGTCGGTCTCGATCGGCAATTCGCCCTCGATGAAAAACGGCGTGCCATAGACGTGCAGAAGCCGATCCACCGCGATCGAGCGATTCGGCGTTAGCGGCACGCCCTGCGCGCCGACCGCCTCGTCGGCGTCGGACAACTGCACCTCGCGAAAGAACACATAGGACTTGTTCTGGCGGCGCAGCTCGTTGCCGCCATCGGGATTCTCGGCCATCCATTGCCGGATGCGTTGCATCGACATCTGCTCGCGCGGGATGATCTGGCGATCGATCAGGATGCGCCCGACCGGCGTGTAAGGAAAGCCGTTATGCGCCTCGTAATTGATCCGCACCGTGCTGCCGTCGTCGAGCTTGACCCGCGCCGAGCCTTGAATCTGCGTGAACAGCAGATCGGTCTGGCTTTTGAGCCAGACGATCTCGAGGCCGCGCCCGGCAATCGCGCCGTCCTCGATCGCGGCGCGATCGTGATAGGGCACCAGCTTGCGGCGACCGATCTTGCGAAACACGTCGCCCTTGTTTGGCAGGCTCAGCGTCGCCTGCGTGGTGCCGCGCACGAACAGGTTCGACGGCCGGCGGTAAACCGGCACATTGTAAATATCCGTCGGCGTCCGCGAGCCGTCGATGATCGGCTCGTAATAGCCGGTGACGAAACCTTCCGGCTCGCCGAGGCGCGAGATCCGCCACGGCGTGAACTGGGCCTCGAAAAACGCGCGGGCGGCGGCAAGGTCCGTCACCGTCACCGTCGCGGTCTTCGTCGCCTCGCACGGTGCGCGCAGCGAATCGCCGATCGCCTTGCTGTCGGCGGCGGCCGGCTTGCGCGTCGCGAGAATCGATCTGCAGCTGACGAGGAAGGTTTTGTAGGCGGCGAGCTGGTCGTCGTCGGCCCAGCCGGGAATCCCGGACCACGCCACCGGCGCGTACTGGCCGCCGGGCAATTCGAACGGCAGCGTGAAAGGGGCAACGCGGCTTTCGAATTCGGCGTGCGGCTTGTCAGGGCTCGGTCTGGCGTGATGCCGGCCGCGCGCGGAAGCCGAAGCGGCAAAAGCCGTCGCCGCGATCACGCAGGCGACGGCCGACGCGACCGCGACGCGGCGCGGGTTACGCAACGCTTTCCGTGTGAACGAGCTTCCAATTCGGATCGCGCGATGCGGTGTCCCGCGCGAAGGTCCAGACATCGATGATGTCGGACACTTTTTCCGCATTGCCATCGACCACTGCTCCGGTCTTGTCGCGCGTCACCGAGATCATTTGCGAGGCGAAGCGTACCGTCACGACCGCCGATTTGTCGCGCGCCTCGGCGCTGACCAGCTCGGCCTTGTCGATCGATACGAAGCGGGTCTCGGTCTTGTGCTCGGCCTTTTCACGGGCTGAAATCACCGATTCCCAACCTTCCAGAACGTCGGGCGAGAGCAAATCCTTCAGCGCCCGCCGGTCACCGTTGGCGAAGGCAAGCACGATCATCTCGTAGGCGCTCTTGGCGCCGGCGAGGAAGTCCTTCGGATCGAACGACGAATCCTGGGCTGCAATGGCGTCGAGACCCTGCGCCAAAGGCGTGCCGGGCGCGGCAATATCTTTCCAGCGATCGGCGGCGGGCGCGCCGTCGGCACTCGGCGCCATCGGCGCCTCGACCGTCGAGCCAGGCAGCGGCACCACATTATCCTGCCCCGTCGCGATGTCGCGGGCCGCGCGGTCGAACGGCGGCCGCTCGGCCCCGCTGCGCTGGCCCAGCACATTGCGAAGCCTCAAGAAAATGAAGACCGCCAGCGCCAGGAAGATGATGGTATAAATATCCACGTCGCATTGCTTTCTGATCAGCGCCGGCGCGTTGGTCCGGCAAAAGAACATGTTCCGGGCACCGCCAAGGTCGTGTCGGCATCAGCACATGTAGGCACGAAATCAAGCCGAGCCAATGGCGCGGTTTGGCACAGTCCGTGAAGTGGACCGCGCTGATTGTCCGATATTACGCGACTGTAGCCCCATTCCCACCCCAGGCAAATCAAGGCAGGTGCCGCAACACCGTCAGCATCCTTGTGGGAAGCCTCGGGCCTATGATAGCCAATCGCCCCGGCGACATCCTTGCCCATAAGTGACTTCATCGGCTTTCGGTTCCGCCGTTTGCCCGCAACCGCTCCAGGAGAGATTTGATGACGAATGGCAACGGCGTCCAGCCGGAAGACGCAGCGCCGCAGCTCAACGTGCTGGCGCAATACACCAAGGATCTGTCGTTTGAGAACCCGAACGCACCGGCCTCGCTGGCGCCGCAGCAACAGCAGCCCGCGATCAACATTCAGATCAACGTCGCCGCCAACAAGCTGGCCGACAGCGAATTCGAAGTCATCCTGTCGATCGAAGGCAAGGCCGAGAACGCAGGGTCGGTGATGTTCTCCTTCGAGCTGGCCTATGCCGGCATCTTCCGCATTGCCAACGTGCCGGAAGAAAACCTGCATCCGCTGGTCATGATCGAATGCCCGCGCCTGCTGTTTCCGTTCGCTCGCGAAATCATCGCCACCTCGGTCCGCGATGGCGGCTTCCCGCCCTTGATGCTGGACCCGGTCGATTTCGTCGGTCTCTATCGCCAGAACATGGAGCGTCAGGCGGCCGAGCAGGTGAAGCCGAGCTGAGCGTTCCACCGCGCCATTTCCGGGCTCGGGCGGCTGTTGCCGGACGAGAACCCCGGACTCTGGGCGAGTTGAACTTGATGAGATTCCGGGTTCGCTCGCGACGATGCGCGTGCGCCCGGAACGACCAGATCATTCTACGCCCGGTAGTCCGCCCAGACGGGCTTATCGCCGAGCGTCGCGACGAACTCGCGATGCGCGATGACGTCGGCGTCGGTCAGGCGCGGCATCAAGGCCGTCTCGCGCTGGCGACGCGGCATCTCGCCCGGTCCGCGTGCCAAATTCTCGCGGCTGTCCGATGCCAGGACCAATTGCGACTGCCGCGCGCCGATCAGATCGATATAAACTTCCGCCAGCAGTTCGGCGTCGAGCAACGCGCCGTGCTTGGTGCGTTTGGAATTGTCGATCGCGTAGCGCGAACACAAATCGTCGAGCCGGTTCGACACGCCGGGGTGCTTGCGGCGGGCCAGCATCAAGGTATCGACCAGGCGATCGCGCTCCAGCAACGCCCGCGCGCAGCGCTTCAGCTCCGCATTGAGGAAACCCGCGTCGAAGGATGCGTTGTGGATCACCAGCGGCGCGTCGCCGATGAAGGCTAGAAAACTATCGACGACATCAGCGAAGACTGGTTTGTCCGCCAAAAACTCGCTGGAAAGGCCGTGCACGTTGAATGCGTCGATCGGCATATCGCGCTCGGGATTGATATAGACGTGATAAGTCTGGCCGGTCGGCATCCGGTTGTAGATTTCGACGCAGCCGATCTCGACCAGCCGATCGCCGCGCAGCGGATCGAGGCCGGTCGTTTCCGTATCGAGGATGATCTCGCGCATCGTTATCTCTGGTCTGTTCGCCGGATCGGCATCGTAGCAGCCTTGACGAGAATGTCTCTGATCGCGGCGCGGACCGGCTCCAATCCATGCGAGGTATCCACCACGAAATCGGCGCGCTTGCGCTTTTCGGCATCGGGCAACTGCCGCGCCAGAATTGCATCGAGCTTGTCGGGCGTCATGTTGTCCCGCGCCAGAATCCGGGCGCGCTGGGTGGCGGCATCGGTGGTGACGACGATAACCGCATCGACGCGTTTTTCGCCGCCGGTCTCAAACAGCAATGGCACATCGACCACCGCGACCGGCGCGCCCGACGCTTCCGCCATGTCGAGGAACTGTTGGTGATGCGAGCGCAGCATCGGATGCACGATCTGTTCGAGGCGCTTCATCGCCTCGGCGTCGTGCACCACCATTGCAGAGAGTTTGGCGCGATCGACTTTGCCGTCCACCGTTGTGCCGGGAAACGCGGCCTCAACCGCCGGCGCCGCTTCGCCTTGATAGATTTTATGGACCGTGGCGTCGGCGTCATAGACTGGCACACCGGCTTCGCCGAACAGCTTCGCCGTGGTGGATTTGCCCATGCCGATCGAGCCGGTCAGTCCCAGTATCAACATTGTCGATCTCTCAAATCGCGGTCAGGCCGGCTTGGCGGAAGTAGCCGAGCAGCGGCAATAGCGGCAGGCCGAGAATGGTGAAATGATCGCCCGCGATGCGATCGAACAAATGCACACCAAGCCCTTCGAGCTGGTAGCAGCCGACCGATGTCGTGACCTTATTGCCGGCGGCGTCAAGGTAGGCGTTGATGGCGTCATCGCCCAGCGGGCGCATCGTCATCCGCGCTATGGACACGTCGGCGAACAGAACCTCGCTGTCACGCAACACGGCGATTGCAGCGTGCAGCTCGTGCGTCCGTCCGGCAAGGTCGCGCAATTGCGTGAAAGCCTGCTCGCGGCCATTGGGCTTATTGAACAATCGCGGGCCGAGGGCCAGCGTTTGATCGGCGCCGATCACGACGCGGCCGGGATGGCGTGATGAAATGTCCGCCGCTTTGGCGCGCGCCAGCAAGGCGGCGATGCGGCCTGGCTCGGTTAGGCCGGAGCTAATCTGCGCCGCGCGCTCATCGATGTCAGCCGGGATCGCATCGAATGGCAGTCCAGCATTGTGCAGCAGTGCCTGGCGCGCCGAGCTTTGCGACGCAAGGATCAGTTTCCGCGGATCGCGCCAGATCGTCACTCGATCACCCGCTGACGCTGGCGATCAGCGAGCAACTTCATTACGGCGGCCGCCGTCTCTTCGATGGAACGCCGCGTCACATCAAGCAATGCCCAGCCAAATTTGGCGCTGAGCCTGCGCGCGAAGGTGACTTCCTCAGCCACGGCGTGACGATCGATGTAGTCAACATTCGCATTGTCCGAGCCCATGCTCAGCAACCGGTTTTGGCGGACTTGAATCAGCCGCTCCGGCGTCGCGTGCAGGCTGACGACCAGGGGGTTTTTCAGCGTTTCCAATTGATGCGGCAGCGGGATGCCCGGCACCAGCGGGACGTTGGCGGTGCGGATGCCGCGATTCGCCAGGTAGATCGAGGTCGGGGTCTTCGACGTGCGCGAGACGCCGACCAGAACCACGTCGGCTTCTTCGAGGCCTTCGGTGTGTTGACCGTCGTCATGCATCATCGTGTAATTCAGCGCGTCGATCCGCTTGAAATATTCGGCGTTGAGCGTGTGCTGCGCGCCAACGCGGCCAGTCGTGGCGGCGCCGAGATAGGCCTGAAACAACTGCATCACTGGTCCGATAATCGACAGGCTCGGCGAATTGATCTCCTGGCATTTGGCTTCCAGCCGCCCGACCAGATCCTTCTCAAGCAAGGTGAACAGAACGATTCCCGGCGCTTCCTCGATCTCGGTCAGCACGCGATCGAGCTGCTTCTGGCTGCGGACCAAGGGATAGACATGCTCCACCGAGGTCACGTTCACATATTGCGCGGCGACGGCGCGCGCGACGGTGATCAGCGTCTCGCCGGTCGAATCGGACACCAGATGAAGATGGAAATAGCTGCCTGACGTGGGCACCACGGGCTCTGTGTATCCTGTGAGTCAGTGTGGACGACGGGGACGTATTGGCCACACGACGCGGGGACCATGGGATAACCCTGTTTTTTCTGCACAGGCGTCACCCACGGGACGAATTGGACGGTCCGTAAAATGATAGTGGGGTTATGTGGATTTGTCCCGGGATAATCCCGCGCAAACCGATCACAAGTGCCAGCGACTCAACAGCTTCTGACAGCCCGGGCGAATCGGGGATAATTCGTACCCGATGTGAACAAGTCCGGGATAGATCGGGACAACGAGTCGCTGGCCTTAATCACCGTTACTTAGACTCAAACCTAAGATTCTAAAATTATTGTTTTAAGCAAGGGATGCTTGCGGGAACCGCCCCGTTCGGCTCTGTATCGCGTGCCGTTGAACGACCAAGCGGCGATCGGGTTCCATGCTGAAAGACCGCGAGCAAGCGAGAAATGTACGATTGGATCAAAGCTTTGCACGTGATCGCGGTCATCGCGTGGATGGCCGGGATGCTGTATCTGCCGCGCCTGTTCGTCTATCACTGCGACGCGGAACCGGGCTCCAAACAATCCGAAACCTTCAAGATCATGGAGCGACGGCTTCTCAAGGCGATCATGACGCCCG
>JAQGJY010000425.1 GCA_028290325.1 Tardiphaga sp. | reverse complement strand
AGAAACAAGGCGCCGGCTATCAAGGTCGCATGAACGCGGTGCTACGATCCTACATGCAGCAAATGTCGACGAAAAAACGCGCCTGACTTATATTGCGCCGAACCGACCCGACGCAATGCGCGGCAGCCCATCGATCGGCCAGTTGTAGATGTAGGTCCACGCCTCGTGAGTGATGCCGTCGGCGGACGTCACCGGCAGTGTTTGCCGCAGATATTCCGTCGGCTCCGCGAAACCCTCGCCGCAGGCCTCATACATATCGAGCTCGCGCAGCAGCGCGTCCGGCTGGGTCAGGCGACAGAGTTCGCCATGGACGATGTCGGACGCCTCATCGGACAGCAGCAACCCCGGATAATGCTTGATGAGGTACAGCCGGCCGCGACAGGTCGCGGGCCCGACGATTTCCGCATGCGCCGCCAACAGCCGCGCCATCGGATGATCGTAGCCGCTCGTCAATGTGCCATAGACGAAGAGAAGATCGGTCATAAGGGCCGTTCAAGCGCATTTCAGTCGCCATTGCGAGCAGCAATGTTCTCGCTGGCGAGCTCGGCACGCAATGACCAGCAATCATGCCGCCGGTTTGATCTCGTCGCTGATGACCTTGAACTTCACGAGATCCATGCGGCCGAAGCTCGTCGTCAGCGCGACGTCGGCCGCATCGCGGCCGGTGCCCATCAGAATGCGGCCGATGCGCTGCTTGTTGTGGCGCGCATCGAACGTGTACCAATGGCCGGACAGATAGACCTCGAACCAGCCGGAAAAATCCATCGGCGCGGGATCGTAGGGAATGCCGATGTCGCCCATGTAACCGGTGCAATAGCGGGCGGGAATGTTCATGCAGCGGCAGAACGTCAGCGCCAGATGCGCGAAGTCGCGGCACACGCCGGTCTTCTGTTCATAGACGTCGTGCGCGGATTTCATGTAATGCGCGTGCTGATAACCGAACGTCACGTGATTGTGGACGAAGGCGACGATGGCCGCGACGCGCTCCCAGCCGGGCGTGGTCTGGCCGAACAAATTCCACGCCACATCGGTGAGCTTGTCGGTCTCGCAATAGCGGCTCGGCATCAGATAGAGCAGGCATTCGTCCGGCAGCTGGTCGATCGGAATCTGCTGCGCCGTCGGCACGTAGAGATCAAGCTGGCCGGAATCGCGCACCAGCGTGTCGCCGTTGAACGTGATGCCGCCGGCGGGGGCCACCAGACGCCCGCACACATTGCCGAAAATGTCGCGATAATATGTGATCGGAACGCCGCGATCGTTGCTGATGTTTTCGAGGCCGACGATATCACCCAAGCGCGACGGATGGATGCTGAGCATCAGCACCATCGGGGTCGGATTATTGGCGAAATAGCTGATCTCGAAGCCGACTCTGATTTCCATATTACGCCTCTGCTCTCTCGCCTGCCGAAATCACGTTGATGTTGACGTCCATGCCGAGATAAGCGTCGGCCGAACCGAGATATGTACCATGCAACGGAATCGCCTGGCGCGGGTCGCGCGATACCGCGACGCGGACCAGATCGCGGCTGCCGACGATACCGTTGGTCGGGTCGAATTCGATCCAGCCCGCACTCGGCAGATAGACCTGCACCCAGGCATGGGTGGAGCCGCCGCCGACATAGCCGCGCTCGCGATCGCCATGCACGAACAGATAGCCGGAGACGAAGCGCGCGGCGATGCCCAACTGGCGAAGCGCCTCGATCATCAGAAGCGCGAAATCGCGGCAGGTGCCGGAGCCGGTCTGCAACGTATCGAGCGGGTGCTGCGTGCCGTGCGCGTGCCGCTTGCGATAGGTGAAGCGGCGGCGGATGCCATGCGTCATCTCGCTGAGAATGTTGAATGTCGGCGTCGGCCCCTCGGCATCGAGAAACCGGCGCGCCCACGCCGACAACTCGCCCTGCGGATCGCCATATTGCGGCCTGATGAATTGAATGAGATCCGGAAATTCCTCGACGTCATACAAAAACGGATAGAAATAAGCTTGATCATCCGGCGTCAGCGCGAAATCGTCGGTCGGCGTCTGTTCGACGGTCGCCGTGCTATCGAACGTCAGCGTCGTCGCTCGCTCGTCGAACGTCGCGATCGCGACGCTGTTGCCGAACACGTCGTGAATGTAGCGCAGCGACATCGGCGGCGGCGTGATATCGAGCTTGCTGTTGAGCACGCGCAGATCGTGTCCGTCGCGCGGCCGCAACATGATGCGGTGTTCGCCAAACGCGACCGGATGCGTGTAACGGTACTCTGTCTTGTGATGGATCGTCAGCAGCGGCATCTTCGCAACAATCATATCATGGCATCGTACAATTGAAACGGGGGCGGTCCCTGCCGAAACAGTGGACGACCCCTGCCGCGAATTCAGGCACGAGCGCAAATGGTTTTGAACATGGCCCAGGATACATCCCTACGTCTGGAACTTGCCGAGGTTCCCCCGGTCCACGACGAAAATGTTGCAGGGCACTCGCCGTTTCTGCTGACCTGCGATCATTATGGCCGGCGCATTCCGCGGGCGCTGCGCGATCTCGGCGTGGCGCCAAGCGAGCTGACCCGACATATCGCGTGGGACGTCGGTATCGCCGGGGTCGCCGACCGGCTGTCGATGTTGCTCGACGCGCGCCTGATCGCGCAGGTCTATTCGCGGCTGGTGATCGACTGCAACCGGCCGTTCACGTCATCCGGCTCGATTCCGGTGCTGTCCGAAGCCACTGACATTCCCGGCAATGTCGGTTTGTCGGCAGCCGACATCGCGCTGCGCCGCGATTTGATTTTCGCGCCCTATCATCGGCGCATCGCCGAGGTGCTCGACGCCCGCGCGCGCGCCGCCCGGCCGACGGTGCTGATCGCGCTGCACAGTTTCGCGCCGACCTATGCGGGCGTCAAACGGCCCTGGCATATCGGGACATTGTACCATCGCGACCATCGCCTGCCGTCGCTGCTGCTCGCGGCGTTGCGCGCGGAAGGCGATCTCGTCGCCGGCGACAACGAACCCTACGCGGTGGACGAGGCGACGGATTATGCGATTCCGGTCCATGGCGAAGGCCGAGGGCTGATCCACACCGGCCTCGAGATCCGGCAAGATCTGATTTCCGACGCCACCGGCGAGACGCAATGGGCGGAGCGGCTGGCGCGGATTTTCAGGGGGATCGCGGAGCGGTTGCGAGCGGAGCGGATGGTGTAGAGCCTACTCCGCTCATGCCGCGCGAGCGGGTATGGGCTCGCGTCGCAAAGACCGCTTCACGTCCGCCGGGATGAACAGGAGAGGTCGCGGCGCTAGCCCAGCGCCGCTTTTACCAGTCCGCTGGCCTTGGCGAAATCCATCTGCCCGGCGAATTTCGCTTTCAGCGCGGCGATCACCTTGCCCATGTCCTTCATGCCCGCCGCGCCGGTCTCGGCGATGACGGCGGCGATCGCGGCCTTCGTGTCATCCTCGGACATCTGCTGCGGCAGATAGGCCGTGATGATCGCGATCTCCTCGCGCTCCTGCGCGGCCAGTTCGGCGCGGCCGCCTTTGTCGTAGAGCTCGACCGACTCGTGACGCTGCTTGATCATCTTCTGCAACACGCCGAGAATATCGCCGTCGGACAGCGGCGGCTTACCCTGCCCGCGCGCCTCGATATCAGCGTTCTTGATCGTCGAATTCACCATTCGCAGCGTGGAGAGCTTGCGCTCGTCCTTGGCGCGCATGGCGTCCTTGACGGCGTTGTTGATGTCGTCGCGCAGCATGACACGTCTCCTGATTGATGCGCTGATCTAAGCTGTCCGCCGCCGTCGCACAACCGCCCGGTGCCGAGGGGCTTTGTCAGCGCCGGCTGGCGCCGAGCTCATCGAGAGCGACGGTCGGCGCAACGCCATCGCGGGCGCGCGCCTTTTTTGCCTCGGGCGGCACGATCAGCATCTGGATCGCGGCGGTGGCGCCCGGATGACCCAATAAGGTCGGCCGCGCGGTGAAGGCGGCCCGTGTCGCGTTGGGCGCTCGCTCCTTGACCTGATCCATCCAGCTGACGCACGGGGTGTCCTCCGCAAAGCACAGCGCCGCCCAGCCCCGCGCCAGCACGTTCTGCGGCGGGACCGGCCAAGTATATTGCAGACGAAACGGCCGGCTGTAGCGCGGATGGTCCGGGCTGTAGAAGGCGGTCGCGAAAGCCAGGTCATCGGACCCGCTGATGACCGGCAGCGGCGCATCCGTCAGCGCATGCCAGCGCTGGGTGATCTCGTTGGCGGCGATCCGATAGAACGCGCGGTCGTTCTCGCGCCGGACATGGCGCTCATAGGCATAATAAGGTGCGGCCACGACGATGGCGATCACCGCGAAGACCACAACGCCGACCATCAGGTTCACCGTGTGAAATCGCTCGACCGGAAAGCGCGCCCCGCAAACGATAATCAGCGCCAGCAGAAACAGGCCCTGCAATGCCCATAACGACGGCATGTCGGTGCCGACCACGATCGCGGTCAAGGCCGGCAGCAGCAAGGTGAACAGGCCGATCAGAAACAGCAGCCACAGACCCGGATCGAGCGCGGCCAGATCCGCCGCCGTGCGCTTCAGCTTCGGGCCGGCGGCGAGCACCCAGCACACAGCCGGCAGCGCCAACGTCGCCAGCAGCCCGCCGACGAATTTCGTCGCCTCCCAGAACGCTTCTCGCGTCGAATAACCGCCGTGCACCTACAAAGCGTATTCGAACGGCGTGGCGCCGTGGGTGGCGAGCCAATGCAAGTGCGGGCCGAGCACGATCAGACCGGCCAGCGACGACAGCCATGGCGACCACGATTTAAAATAGATTTTGCGATCGGGATGGGCGAGCGCGGCCAGCACGAAACTGCCGACGAGAAAGATCGAATAGTATTTGCCGAGCATCGCCAGCGCCGTCATCACGCCGGCGGCGATCGACCAGCCGAAGCCGCGACTTTGGAACGCGCGCAGGAAGCAATACGTCGCGAGCGGCCAGATCGCCAGCAAGACGGTGTTGGCGTTGAAACGTTGCGCGTGAAATTGATAGGCCGGCAGCAACATCAACAGCAACAGCACGATGGCGCGTTTGTCGCCGCGCACGAAGCGCCGCGCGATCAAATCGACCGCATAGAGCGCGACGGCCGCGTTGGTCATCGCCAGCAGTTGAAACGACCAGTCGGTCAGCGGAAACACCAGCGTCCACAGATAAGCCACCCAGCCCATCAGCGGCGGATGCTTGGCGTTGCCCCATGCGAATTCACGGCCGAGCGACCATGTTTCCAGCGCATCGACATGAAGATCGCCGCTCAGATAAGCGATCAGCAGAAACACGAACCATGCGCCGGCGAAGGCCCCGATCAGCGCCGGAATGGCCCAGCCACGCTCGATGCCGTCGAGGACACGCAGCAGCGGGCGGCGCCAGCGCGCCGGCGCCGCATCCGAGCGCGCCGCGATCGTGTCGAAATAATCCAGTTTCAAGGCACACCCGGCGGTAACATGGGAAGCATGACGGACCTGCGTGATAGACGGTCCGCGTCGTCCCCACAAGCTGAAACGACAAAATACCGTAGTCATTTCAAGAGGAACATCAGCCTGAAAGCCACTCGGTCAGCGCCGTGCCGGCTGCCTCCGGCCGTTCGTTGGTCGACATGTGTCCGCAGTTCGGCAGCACCACCAGCGTGGCGCCGGGGATGGCATCGGCCATCTCGACCGACAGGCTGTTGGGGATGACATTATCCTGATCGCCGGTCAGCACCCATGTCGGACAAGCGATCGTCGATAGTGTGGGGCGCGAATCGGCGCGTCCCATGATCGCGGTCTGCTGCATCCGGAACGCATCGGGTCCGAGATCCGCCGCCATGTCCTGCATCAGCTGCTTCAGCGCGGCATCGTTAAGCCGCGACGGGTGCACGAGATTCGGCCATAGCGCGTCGATCACCGCCTGCGCGCCGCTGGTTTGCGACGAGGCCACCAGATGGCGACGTCGCTCGCTGGCTTCCGGCGTATCCGGCCGCGCCTGCGTATTGATGAGGGCCAGTCTCAACACTCGCGCCGGGGCCTGCCGGATGATCTCGAAGGCGATGTAGCCACCCATCGAATGACCGGCCAAAGCAAAGCGCGGAGGTGCTTCGTCGAGAATGCGACGCGCGATCGCGGCCATGCTGTCGTCGCGAATGTGGTTGGCGATGGTCACCGGTCCGAACCGCCACAGCGCCGGAACGACCGGCAGATAGGTCCGCGCCGACGAGGCCAGACCGGGAATGAGCAGGATCGGCATTGTGGTCGTCGGCTGCATCGGCTTCGTCCTTTTTATTGTTTTTGGCGCGCCGCGGCACCGTAAATGCACCGCGACGCCTGTCAAATCCGGGTGCCAGATCGGCATATCCGCATGGGATTTGTGCCGGTCCGGCTTTGACGACGGGCGCCGCGACGGCTATGTCATGCGCTCATGACCACATCACAAAATTCAGAAGCCTGGCCGGATCACAAACCGACCGCGCTGCTCGTGCTCGCCGACGGCACCGTGCTGGAGGGCTTCGGCCTCGGCGCGGAAGGCCGGGCGGTCGGTGAAGTCTGCTTCAACACGGCGATGACCGGCTATGAGGAAATCCTCACCGATCCGTCCTATGCCGGGCAATTGATCACCTTCACCTTCCCGCATATCGGCAATGTCGGCGCCAATGACGAGGACATTGAGGCGCTGAACATGGCGGCGACGCCCGGCGCGCGCGGCGTCATCCTGCGCTCCGCCATCAGCGATCCGTCCAACTATCGCTCGACCAAGCATCTCGACCAGTGGCTGAAAGCCCGCGGCATCATCGGCCTGTCGGGCATCGACACCCGCGCGCTGACCGCGCTGATCCGCAACAAGGGCATGCCCAATGCCGTGATCGCGCACTCGCCGACCGGGCAATTCGACATCGCGGCGCTGAAGGCCGAGGCGGCGAACTGGCCCGGGCTTGAGGGCATGGACCTGGTGCCGATGGTGACATCCAGCCAGCGCTTCACCTGGGACGAGAAGCCATGGGCGTGGGAAGGCGGCTTCGGCCGTCTGGAGACGCCGGAATTCAACGTCGTCGCGATCGATTACGGCATCAAGCGCAACATTCTGCGACTGCTGGCCGGTGAAGGGTGCAAAGTCACCGTGGTGCCGGCGACGACGTCGTCGGAAGACATTCTGGCGATGAAGCCGGACGGCGTGTTTCTGTCGAACGGTCCGGGCGACCCGGCCGAGACCGGCAAATACGCGGTGCCGGTGATTCAGGACGTCATCAAATCCGGCGTGCCGACATTCGGCATCTGTCTCGGGCATCAGATGCTCGGTTTGGCCGTCGGCGCGAAGACCAAGAAGATGCATCAGGGCCATCACGGCGCCAACCATCCGGTCAAGGATGAGACCACCGGCAAGGTCGAAATCACCTCGATGAACCACGGCTTCGCGGTGGACGAGGCGACGTTGCCGGCCGGCGCCACC
Organism: Tardiphaga sp.; assembly: GCA_028290325.1. Taxonomy (GTDB): domain Bacteria; phylum Pseudomonadota; class Alphaproteobacteria; order Rhizobiales; family Xanthobacteraceae; genus Tardiphaga. Next base: position 595 of record JAQGJY010000425.1, on the reverse strand, counting down.
CAGACCCACATCTCGCTGTTCGACGGCTCCAATTGCGGCATCCAGCTCGAGGGCCAGCCGGTGTTCTCGGTGCAGTATCATCCGGAGGCGTCACCCGGGCCGCGCGACTCGCATTATCTGTTCAAGCGATTCGCGGATCTGATGCGGGCCAACAAAGGCTAAGTTCGTCATTGCGAGCGTCTTCGCGCGCCGCAGAGCCAAGCCATGCAATATTGCTTCTTCAACGGAGAGCTGGATTGCTTTGTCATGTCGGTCCTCGAAAGCGAGGACCGACTGCTCCCGCAACGACGATCATTTACCCGCGCCCATCCTTGATATGATCACCATCATTTCAACCGAACGACGGATCGCCGATGACTGACCACCGCGAAAACGTTTACGGCGTGACGCCGACCGCGCAGATGGCGACCATGGTGGGGCTCGATTTCGTCCGCGCGATGTTCGCCGGCGAATTACCGCAGCCGCCGATCATGGCGCCGATCGAACCGTTCGATTGCACGGCGGATCACGGCCATGTCGTGCTGCACTCGATTCCCGGGGCGCGGCATTACAATCCGATCGGCTCGGTACATGGCGGCTACGCCGCGACGCTGCT
>JAQGJY010000343.1 GCA_028290325.1 Tardiphaga sp. | reverse complement strand
CTTGATCTTGCGCGGCTCGTCGCCAGGCGCGGACTGCGGTGAGGTCAAGGGCTTGGCCGGCGAGACGCTGGACGTCGACGGCGGATTGCCGTTGGCGTTGAGCGGCGGAAATACGACGCGCGGACCGGCTTTGCTGGGATCGCGCGGATCGACCGGCGTCTCCTCGCGCGACACCAACTTTTCAGCGCCGTTGCCCACGGCACGGCGATCCTGAATCAGCTTTCCGCCGCTGTCGCTCGCATTCGTCGGCGGCACCACCTTGATCGGCGCGGGATCGGCTTTGATGACCGGCGGTTCGCCGGAGCGCGACGCGCCGACGAAGTTGCGGTAGGCGAATGCCCCGCCGGTGCCAACCACAGCCAACGCCAGCACGGCGGCAACGGTCACGAGGCCTTTGCGACGTGGCTTGCGCTGCTCGGCATAGGCGTCGGGATCGTCGTAGCCGTCATTGGTGTAGCCGGGATTGTAACCGTGCTGCTCGGCATATTGCGGCTCGGTCGCCGGCTCGGCTGCGCCATACAGCGCCTCGTCATAGCGATCGTCCTGATATTGCGGCTCGGGATGCGCGGCCGCGTGACCGTAAGGTTCTTGATGATAGGGCTCCGGATCGGCCGCGAAAGACGGCGATTCGTGATCAGGCAATGGATGGCTGGGCTGCTGCGCGGCATAGCGATGCAACGGGTGCTGCGTCGCGTTGATGTCCGATTCGGGATCGACCTGCTGGGGCTCGACAGGCGACGGCGTCGGCAGCGGCGGGCGGTTTTGCAACGTGCGATGCTTCATCCATGACGGGCCGGACGACGCCGGCGTCTCGTCAGCGCGGTCACGGGCGGCGCGTTCGGCATAGGCCTGCGGCGCCGGTTCGATCGGTTGCGTGCGGCGGGTCGGATGCGAAGGATTGGCACGTCCAAAATTGGCGAAGGGATCGGTCTGGCCGATCAATCGCGCCAGCTCGGCAAGCGGATCGGCGTCGGCCTTCGTCCGCGGCACATCGCGGTCGGAAGCATCGTCGGATTTGGAACGTCGGTCCTGATCTCGATCCGTCATGATACTCATACGCCCCCCATCGGGAAACGGCCGGCAGCTCATAAAGCGACACGACCGCTACCAGAATGCCATCGTCGGTGCCAAACTGGTCCCGAACCGATCGGCTGTCCTCTGCCTACCGCATCTCGGTCGGGGCATGGACGCCGAGGACGGCGAGACCTGATGCCAGAACCGAGATGACGCCCTGGACCAAAGCCAGTCGCGCCTTCGTAATTTCTGCATCATTAGTAATAATGAAGCGTAAATGCGGCAAATCCCGCCCCCGTGTCCAGGCGGTGTGAAATTCACTCGCCAGATCATATAGGTAGAACGCAATGCGGTGCGGCTCATGGGCCTGCGCCGCCTGCTCGACCAGGCGCGGGTACAAGGCGAGCTGCCGCATCAGACCGAGCTCGCTTGAGTCCGTGAGGCGCTCCAGCGGCGCGATGCTCAGCGAGCCCATATCGAGCGCCATGTCGGGATAGGCCTCGCGGGCCTTGTTGAAGATCGAGTGGCCCCGCGCATGGCCGTATTGAACGTAAAAAACCGCGTTGTCCTTCGATTGCTCGATGACCTTCGCCAGGTCGAAATCGAGCACCGCGTCGTTCTTGCGAAACAGCATCATGAAGCGCACGGCGTCCGAGCCGACCTCCTCCACGACTTCGCGCAACGTGACGAAATCGCCGGAGCGTTTCGACATCTTCACCGGCTCGCCGTTTCGCAGCAACTTGACAAGCTGCACGATCTTGACGTCAAGCGTCGCCCGCCCGTCCGTGACGGCCTTGATCGCCGCTTGGACGCGCTTGATATAGCCGCCGTGATCGGCGCCCCAAACATTGACGAGATTGCGAAAGCCGCGATCGAACTTGTCTTTGTGATAGGCGATGTCGGACGCGAAATAGGTGTAGCCGCCGTCCGATTTTTTCAGCGGCCGATCGACGTCGTCGCCGTATGCGGTGGCGCAAAACAACGTCTGCTCGCGGTCTTCATAATCCTCGACCGGCGCACCTTTCGGCGGAGGCAGACGCCCTTCATAGACATCGCCCTTCGCGCGCAGGAAATCGATGGTCGCCGCGACTTTGTCGGTGCCGCCGTCGATCAGCGAACGTTCCGAAAAGAACACGTCATGTTTGATGTTCAAGGCGGCGAGATCACCTTGGATCATCTCCATCATCATCGCGATCGATTTTGCCCGTACGGCCGGAAGCCATTGCGCCTCGGACATATCTTTCAACGCACCACCATACGCGTTGGCGAGCGCCTGCCCGACCGGCTTGAGGTAGTCGCCGGGATACAGGCCCTCCGGCATCGCGCCGATCGCCTCGCCGAGCGCCTCGCGGTAGCGCAGGAACGCCGAACGAGCCAGCACATCGACCTGCGCGCCGGCATCGTTGATGTAATATTCGCGCGCGACATCGTAGCCCGCAAACCCCAAGAGGCTCGACAACGCATCACCGAACACGGCGCCCCGGCAGTGGCCGACATGCATCGGGCCGGTCGGATTCGCGGAGACGTATTCGACATTGACCTTTTCAGCCGCACCGATGGCAGACTTGCCATAGCCGTCGCCCTGATCGAGCACGGCACGCAATGCATCGGTCCAAGCCTGGGGTTTCAACGTGAGATTGATGAAGCCCGGACCGGCGACATCAACCTTATCGATGAGCGGATCGGCGCGCAGCGCGTCGGCGATCTTGTCGGCGAGATCGCGCGGCTTCGCCTTGGCTTCCTTTGCCAACAGCATCGCAGCGTTCGTCGCCATCTCGCCATGTGAGGCATCCTTGGTCGGCTCGACGACGACGCGCGCAAGATCGAGACCGGCCGGCAGCGCACCTTGCGCGGCGAGTGCCGCGCAGGCGGCGTGAACGCGCGTCAGCACGTCGGCGAACAGATGCGTCGGGTGGTCGGATTTGGCCATGAATCGCTCGAAACCGCTGGGGAAATGTCGCTAAACGTTCGCGCGAGCTAACGTAGATCGGGGGTCGAGTCAAAGAGCCGGCCGTGTTCGGTCAGCGCGTAACGGTCGGTCATCCCAGCGATAAAGTTGCCGATCAGCCGCGCCTGATCGGTGTCGTTGACGGCCGTCTCGATCGTTGGTCGCCATTCGGCAGGCAAATCGCCCGGCGATATCGAGTAGCGCGCGAACAGATCGCGGACGACGGATGCGGCCTCGCTCATGACCAGCATGACGCGGGGGGCGCGATACATTCGCTCGCGCAGAAACGTTTTGATCATCGCCTCGGCCTCTTCGGCAGCAGGCGAAAACGCGATCAGCACGCTGTCGTGGAAGCGCACCTCGTCGACCGAACCGGGTCTGACGTCCGCAAGTCGGCGGTTGGCCTCCGCGAAGACGTCGGCAATCAGAAAGGAGATCAGTTCGCGGACCAACTCCGCCCCGCGCCGGCCCTCGTCGAGAGCGGGATAACGTGCGTCGATATCGGCGATCATCTCAGCGGTGCGCGGCATCACCTTGAGATCGTTGACGGAAAACAGTCCGGCCCGCAGGCCGTCGTCAATATCGTGCGCGTCGTAGGCGATGTCGTCGGCGATCGCTGCGCATTGCGCCTCGAGCGAGGCGTGGCTCGACAGCACCAGCCCGAAATGCTGATCGAACTCGGAAATGCCATATGGCAAGCCGGTGACGGCATAGCGGCCGATCGGCGCGCCGTCCGCATCGGTCAGAGGACCGTTATGCTTGACGATTCCCTCCAGCGTTTCCCACGTCAGGTTGAGACCGTCGAAGTCGGGATAGCGATGTTCGAGCGAGGTCACGACCCGCAACGTCTGGGCGTTGTGGTCGAAGCCGCCATGCGCTTTGAGGCACTCGTCCAGCGCCCGCTCACCGGCGTGGCCGAACGGCGGATGGCCGAGGTCATGGGCCAAGGCCAGCGCCTCGGTCAGGTCTTCGTCAAGGCCGAGCTGCCGGGCGAGCGCGCGGGCGATCTGCGCAACTTCCAGCGTATGCGTCAGTCTGGTGCGGTAATGATCGCCCTCATGGAAGACGAACACCTGCGTCTTATGCTTGAGGCGGCGGAAGGCGGTCGAATGGATTACGCGATCGCAATCGCGGCGAAACGGGCTGCGGGTCGTACTCGCGGGCTCGGCGAAGCGGCGGCCGCGGCTGTGATCGGGGTCGCAAGCATAGGCCTTGCGGGGGGCAGCCATTCCGACCGACACGATGTCTTGACCTTTTAACCGTTTGATTCCGGGCTGTGGGGCACTTAACTATGGTTCAGGCCAGATACAAATGATTTGGCCGCCGGAGATGAAGCCATGACCGAATCCGTCACCATCAGCGAACGCGCCGCCAAGCGCATCGGGCAGATCCTGAAATCCGAAGGCGTCGGCGCGATGCTGCGGATCAGCGTCGAGGGCGGCGGCTGTTCAGGCTTTCAGTACAAGTTCGATGTCGAGCGCGCGCAAGCCGCCGACGATCTGGTGATCGCGCGCGATGCCGCCGTGGTGCTGGTCGATCCGGCGTCGGTGCCATTTCTGGCGGGCTCCGAGGTCGATTTCGTCGATGACCTGATCGGCGCGTCGTTCCGCGTCGTGAACCCCAATGCCACGGCGTCATGCGGTTGCGGCACGAGTTTCTCGATTTGAGGCTCTAACTATTCCGCCGCCACGACGCGCGGACGGTCGATCTCGACGGGCTCGACAAGCGTCGGATCGAGGCGACGCTTGAGCTTCCGGTCGATACGGTCGAGATAGATGTAGATCACCGGCGTGATGAACAGTGTCAGCAATTGCGACACGCACAATCCGCCGACGACGGCGACACCCAGCGGCTGACGCAACTCGGCGCCGGCGCCGGCGCCCAATGCGATCGGCAGCGTGCCGAAGATCGCGGCGAAGGTCGTCATCATGATCGGGCGGAAACGCAGCAGCGCCGCCTCGCGGATGGCATGCTCGGCCGACAGTCCGACGCGGCGACGCTCGAGCGCGAAATCCACCATCATGATCGCGTTCTTCTTGACGATGCCAACCAGCATGACGATGCCGATCATCGCGATGACGGACAATTCCATGTTGAACAGCATCAGCGTCAGGATCGCCCCGATGCCCGCCGACGGCAGGCCCGAGATGATCGTGATCGGGTGAATGAAACTCTCATAGAGAATGCCGAGGATGACGAAGGCCGCGAACACGGCCGCCAATATCAGCACGCCCTGCCCGCGCAAGCTGTCCTGGAACACCTGCGCGGTACCGGAGAAGCCGGTCGCGATCGTCACCGGCAAATTCGAGTCGCGCTCGATCTGTCCGATCTGATCGACCGCGTAACCGAGCGACGTGCCGGGCTGAAGGTTGAACGAGATCGTCACCGCCGGTTGCTGGCCCTGATGATTGATCTGCAACGGCCCGACGGTCGGCGTCATCTTCGCCACGGCGTCCAGCGGAATGGTCTGGTTGTTCTGCGTCTTCAGATACAGCTTCGACAGGTCTGACGGATCGACGCGAAACTGCGGCTGCGCCTCGAGGATGATCTGGTAGTCATTCGACGGCGTGTAGATGGTGCCGATCTGCCGGGAGCCAAACGCATTGTAGAGTTGGTTGCGAACCTGATCGACCGTGATGCCATAGACCGCCGCCTTCTCGCGATCGACATCGACCGTCATCTGCGGGTTCTTGATGTAAAGGTCGGTCGTCACGTCGAGCAAGCCAGGCACCTTGGCGATCCTGTCGCGCATTTCAGGCGCAAGCCGATACAGCGAGGGCGTATCGCCGCTTTGCAGCACGTATTGATATTGGCTCTTTGAAATACGTCCGCCAACATTGAGGTTCTGAATGCTCTGGAAGAACGCTTGCAGGCCGGGCACCGCCGTCGCCCGCTGCCGCAGACGCGCGATCACGACCGGCGCGGCATCGCGGGTTTTCTGCGCCTTTAGCGCGATGAACAGCCGGCCGTAATTCGCCGTCGGATTGGGACCGCCCGAGCCCACCGTCGAGTTGATGTAATCAACGGCGGGATCGGATTTCAGCACCTCGACCAGCGCCTGCTGCCGCGATTTCATCGCCTCGAAGGAGGTGTCGGTCGCAGCCTCGACCACGCCGGTCAGGAAGCCGGTGTCCTCCTGCGGAAAGAACCCCTTCGGCACGATCGTGTAAAGCCAGACGGTGCCAGCGAGCGTCGCTAACGTCAGCAGCAGCATCACGCCCTTGTAGGCCAGCACCCTGTCGAGCGCCCATTCATAGCCGCGCAGCCAGGCGGCGAACATCGCCTCGAAGCCGCGCAGCACGATGTTGTCTTTCTTGGTCGGATCATGTGGCTTTAGCACGCGCGCGCACAGCATCGGCGTCAACGTC
>JAQGJY010000296.1 GCA_028290325.1 Tardiphaga sp. | reverse complement strand
AGATGCGGTGAATGATTTCGAGCATTTCGATGCCGCGCGCCTGCGTCTTGGGCGCGCGCGCGCGATCGTTTTTATAAACGGTTTCGCGCGCCACGCCGATGGTGTCCGCGACGTCCTGTTTCGACATACCGAACTGCTTCGCGATGCGATCGATCGACACGTGACCACTGCTGACGAAGAATTCGGAAAGGCCGGTCTTTCGCGACGGCTGATGGGCCGGTTGCTTCTTTTTCGCCGCGGGTGAGGTCATGAGCTGTCGCCACTGCCAGACGTGATCTAATGTCCTATATATAGGACAACAGCGCGGGTGGTCAACCGGCCGTGGTGACGAAAAACCCCGCGACGATGTCGCGGGGCTCGATGTCAAATCAGCGGTGGTGCGACGATGATTACTCGGCCGCTTGCAGCATCGGCTCGGAGACCACATCGAAGCGATCGGCATTCATCACCTTGGTCCAGGCCGCCACGAAGTCCTTGACGAACTTCGCTTTGGAATCCGAACTCGCATAGACCTCGGCCAACGCGCGCAACTGCGAGTGCGAGCCGAAAATCAGATCGACGCGCGTCGCCGTCCACTTCACCGCGTTGCTGTGGCGGTCACGCCCTTCATAGACATTGTCGTCGCCGGATGCCTTCGACCACACCGTGTTCATGTCGAGCAGGTTGGCGAAGAAGTCGTTGGTCAGCGTTCCCGGCTTCGTGGTGAAGACGCCGTGCTTCGAATCGGCGGCGTTGGCCCCGAGCACACGCAGACCGCCGATCAGCACCGTCATTTCCGGTCCGGTCAGGGTCAGCAATTGGGCGCGATCGACCAACGCTTCTTCCGGCTGCATGAACTGCGTCTTGTTGCCGATATAGTTGCGGAAGCCATCGGCGCGCGGTTCGAGCGGCGCGAACGAATCGGCATCGGTCTGATCCTGCGACGCGTCGGTGCGGCCCGGCGTGAACGGGACGGTCACGGACTGACCGGCGTCCTTCGCGGCCTTTTCGATCGCGGCATTGCCGCCGAGAACGATCAGGTCGGCGATTGACACTGTCTTGCCGAACTCCTTCTGGATCGCCTCCAGCTTCGACAGCACCGTGGCGAGCTGCGCCGGCTGGTTCACATGCCAGTCTTTTTGCGGCGCGAGGCGGATACGCGCGCCGTTGGCGCCGCCGCGCTTGTCGGACTTGCGGAACGTCGAAGCCGACGCCCACGCCGTCGAGACCAGTTGCGCGACCGTCAGGCCGGAGGCGAGAACTTTCGCCTTCAAGGCCGCGACATCCTGCTCGTCGATCAGGGGATGATCGACCGCCGGAATCGGATCCTGCCAGAGCAGGGTTTCCTTCGGCACGAGCTTGCCGCGATAGCGCACGACCGGGCCCATGTCGCGATGCGTCAGCTTAAACCAGGCGCGGGCGAAGGCATCCGCGAACTGATCCGGATTCTCGTAGAAGCGCCGCGAGATTTTCTCGTAAACGGGGTCGGCAATCAGCGCGATGTCCGAGGTCAGCATCATCGGGACATGCTTCTTCGACGGATCGAACGCGTCCGGGATCGTGGCTTCCGCGTTCTTCGCCTTCCATTGCTTGGCACCGGCGGGGCTCGTGGTCAGCTCCCACTCGTGCTTGAACAGGTTATCGAAGTAGTGGTTGCTCCACTTGGTCGGCGTCTGCGTCCACGTCACTTCCGGTCCGCCGGTGATCGCGTCGGCGCCGAAACCGGTGCCGTGCCTGCTCTTCCAACCAAGGCCTTGATCCTCGATCGCGCCGCCCTCCGGCTCCGGACCCATCAGCGACGGATCACCCGCGCCATGGGTCTTGCCGAACGTATGACCACCGGCGATCAGCGCCACGGTCTCTTCGTCGTTCATCGCCATGCGCGCAAAGGTCGCGCGGATATCCTTGGCCGACCCCAGCGCATCCGGATTGCCGTTCGGGCCTTCCGGATTGACGTAGATCAGACCCATCTGAACCGCGCCGAGCGGCTCCGACAGTTCACGCTCACCGCTGTAACGCTCGTCACCGAGCCAGGAGCCTTCCGGTCCCCAGTAAAGCTCTTCCGGCTCCCAGGTGTCGGCGCGGCCGCCGGCGAATCCGAACGTCTTGAAGCCCATCGATTCGAGCGAGACGTTGCCGACGAGCACGAACAAGTCGGCCCACGACAGCTTGTTGCCGTATTTCTGCTTGATCGGCCACAGCAGGCGGCGCGCCTTGTCGAGGTTGGCATTGTCCGGCCAAGAATTCAGCGGCGCGAAACGTTGCTGGCCCCCGCCAGCGCCGCCACGGCCATCGGTAATGCGATAGGTACCGGCGCTGTGCCAGGCCAGACGAATGAACAAACCACCGTAATGGCCGAAGTCCGCCGGCCACCAGGGCTGCGAGTCGGTCATCAATGCATGCAAATCCGTGATGACGGCATCGAGGTCGAGCGTTTCGAACTCTTTGGCGTAATCGAAATCGACGCCCATCGGATTACCCGCCGGCGAATTGGTGTGGAGCACGCCAATGTCGAGATGCTCAGGCCACCAATCGCTGTTGCGATGACCCTTGCCCTTCGAGCGATTGCCTTTGTCACCATGCGCGACCGGGCATTTGCCCGCGTTGTCGTCGGTCTTTGCGTCCATGATTGTCTCCGATTCTCTGTCGTCGTCGTGAGTCGCGGTCGTGATGGTTATGCACGCGACACGTTATCCGCCGGGTCGCGGGTCGCGCTGCTTGTCGCGCGCCATGAGGTCTCGCTGTTCAGTGCTGTCAGGTGGCGTCCGACCCGCGAAAGCGTGCACCTGCGATGTGACGGTATTTTGGAAGATATCTAACATCAGGTCCAGTCGTTTTCTTTTGTGTCGACGATCAGATAAACTGATGGCGTGATTACACTCCGCCAACTTCGTTATCTCTCCGCGCTGGCCCAGCACGGTCATTTCGGCCGCGCCGCCGACGCCTGCGCCGTGACGCAGCCCGCGCTGTCGATGCAAATCCGTGACCTCGAACGCACGCTCGGCATCAAGGTCGTCGAACGGCGGCCGGGCGATGTGATGTTGACCGATATCGGCCGCGAGATCGCGCGGCGCGGCGCCGATGTACTGGCGGCGTCGCGTGACCTGATGGATTTCGCGCGTCATTCCGGGCAATTGCTGACCGGCCGGTTGACGCTCGGCGTCATTCCCTCGCTGGCGCCGTATCTGCTGCCGCGAATTCTGCCGACACTGCAAAAACAATATCCGGATCTGCGGCTCGACCTGCGCGAGACCCAGACGCGGCAATTGATCGACGAGATCAATAACGGCGCGCTCGACGCGGCGATGCTGGCGTTACCGACCGGCGATTCCGATATCGCGACGGTGCCGTTGTTCGAGGATACGTTTCTGCTCGCGGTGCCGGCCGATGATCCGCGCGACGATCGCGTGCGAATCTCCGCCAGCGACATCGACCAGAGCCGACTCATCCTGCTCGAAGACGGCCATTGCCTGCGTGATCAGGCGCTGGCGTTTTGCGCGACGGCGGCCGGCACCCGCGGCCGCGGCGCGGGTGGCGCCAGCTTCGGCGCATCGAGCCTCAGCACTGTCATGCAGATGGTCGCGGGCGGTTATGGGGTGACGCTGATCCCGCAGATCGCTGCCGACGTGGAAAGGCGTGACGCCCGCGTCAAATTCCTGCGGTTACGCGAACCGCAACCCGGCCGCAGCATCGGGCTCGCGTTCCGGCGAACGTCGCCGCGTCGGGCCGATTTCGATGCGCTGAGCGCCGTCGTCAAAACATGCGTCGCCGCGTCGTCGTGAAAGAGGACGCCGGCGCCTCAATGCATCGCGGTCGAGTGGGTGATCTGGTGCTGGATCGTTTTGTAGTGGTCGAGCTGCTCGATGTAACGATCGAGCGCGGTGCCTTCGTGCTCGGCGAGCTTGGCTTCCATCTCGATGATTTCAGCGGCGAAAGCCGTCTTGTCCAATTCCGCGATCGAGGTCGCGACGTTGGCCAGAACCGTCAGGCCCTTTTCCGACACTTCGGCCAGACCACCGAGCACGATGATGCGCTGCTTCGTGCCGCCCGAGGTCACGGTCATGATGCCCGGCCGGATCGTCGCCACGACCGGCGCGTGTCCGGCCATCACGCCGAAGTCGCCTTCAACGCCGGGAATATCGACCTGATCGACCTCGCCGGAGAAGGCGAGCTTTTCGGGAGAGACGAGATCGAAGTGGAAGGTGGGCATGGGAGCTACTCTCTCGGCGGTCACCCGCGGGCTTGACCCGCGGGTCCATCAATCAAGGATAGGTTCGAGATGGATTGCCGGGTCGGGCCCGGCAACGATGTCTCGGGGTTAAGCCGCGTCGGCGGCGAGCTTCTTGCCCTTTTCGATCGCCTCTTCGATGGCGCCGACCATGTAGAACGCCGCTTCGGGAAGGTGATCGTATTTGCCTTCGCAGATCGCGCGGAAGCCTTTGATGGTGTCGGCGAGATCGACGAACTTGCCCGGCGAGCCGGTGAAGATTTCAGCGACGAAGAACGGCTGCGACAGGAAGCGCTCGATCTTGCGGGCGCGGGCCACGGCGATTTTGTCCTCTTCGGACAATTCGTCCATGCCGAGAATGGCGATGATATCCTGCAACGACTTATAACGCTGCAACACCTGCTGGACCATACGCGCGGTCTGGTAATGCTC
>JAQGJY010000279.1 GCA_028290325.1 Tardiphaga sp. | reverse complement strand
CCGGGACTGTCCAGTTTGATCGCCAGCGCGACCAGCGCCATGATTGGCGCCAGCAGCACGAGAATGATCGCGCCGACGACGCGATCGAACAGCAGTTTCAGAACCTGATCCCAGTCGGTGATCGGTGCCTCGAGCACGTCGAGCGTCGGCACGTCGCCGATGTAGGAATAGGAGCGGGGGCGAAAGCGCAGCTTGTTGGTATGCGCGGACAGGCGGATGTCCACCGGCAGCACCCAGAGCTTCTTCAGCATTTCCAGAATGCGGGTTTCCGCCGAAATCGGCAGCGCGAACAACACGAGATCGATGCGGGTCCGCCGCGCGAATTCGATGACGTCGTCGATCTTGCCGAGCTTCGGGCTGCCGGCGCAGGTCTCGAGCGACCGTGCGTCGTTGCGATCGTCGAACACGCCGAGCACGCGAATATCCGTATCGTCCTGCGCATTGATCGCGTGTATCAGTTGCTCGCCATTGATATCCGCGCCGACGATGATGGTGCGGCGATCAAGACGGCCATGCCGGGCCCAATGTCGCACCATCCGGCGCAGCACCGCGCGTTCGGTGACGAGAGCCGCAAGGCCGGCGGCGAAAAATGCCGACAGCCAGACCCGCGATACGGAGTCGCCGAGTTTGGCGAAGAACGAGACGCTGATGAACAGCAGAAACACGAACGCCCATGTCGAGATCATCCGCGTGGTCTGGCGAACGTGGCCACGAAACACCTGGATGTCGTAGATGCCCGAGGCCTGAAAGCAGATCACGGCGGTTGCGGTCATGCCGAGGATGGCGATGATATAGGACCAGTTGAAGCCATCGATCTGGGCCGCGTAGCCGAGATAGATTGCGACGCCGATGACGCTGAGCAACAGGAAATCGGCCAGGCGGACGCAGCCGGCGATCACGACCGGGGAAAAGGCCTTGCGGACTTTCTGGTTGGTGACGGCCAGTGCCGCGCGCGACAGCCGCCGTCGGCGTTCGAAGACCGGCGCACCGGCCAGCGTAGCTTCGGCCGTGGCTGCGTTGAGCATCAAGCGGGCGTTGATCGGTTCCACTGTCACATCCGGTCTGGCGCGTTGCGACGTGTCAGACACGGCGTCGCGCGGAGGCTTTTCTTAGCCCCACGGAGTAGCAGGTGAATCGGAAGATTTCGTTATCGCAACGCTATAGTTAACGCATTGCTAAAGCATCGCGATAACCGGAAAGAACGCCTTCGACCATCGCGTCTTGCGAAAAATGCGCGGCGATCCGCTGGCGCAGGACGGCGGCGCGGGACAGCGTCGCGGCGCGATCGTCGAGCGCCGTCTCGATCGCCCGCGCCATCGCGTTGACGTTGCCGGGTGTGAACAGCGCATCGGTATGGGTTGCGAAAACTTCCGGGATGCCGCCGACATCGGCCGCGATCATCGGGATGCCGGCGGCGGCGGCTTCGATCACGACATAGGGCATCGAGTCCCCGCGCGACGGTACGACGAGGAGGCGGCCCTTCGAAAACCCGTCGCGCGCCTTGACATGGCCGATGAACCGCACCGCCGGCTCCAGTCCGAGCCGCGCGATTTGCGTTTTGAGGGCGTCGGTTTCCTCGCCGTCGCCGCCGAGCGTCAACGTCACCCTGCGGCCATCGGCGCGCAGTTTCGCGACCGCCTCAATCAGCAGGTCCGCGCCCTTGATGTGGCGGAATTCGCCGACATAGGCCAGATCGGTGGCGTCATCGGCCAGCGGCACCGGCGCGAATTCACTGTTATTGACGCCGTTAAATACGCAGCGCACCAGCGCCTCGGGTTGGCCGATGTTGCGGCCATAGGTGTCGCGCGCGAAGGCGCTCTCGAACAGGAACAGATCGGTGCGCCCCATCAGCGCGCGTTCCAGCGTCGCGTAGAATTTGCCCTTCGCCGTATTCAGCGGATAGTGCAGCGACCCGCCATGCGGCGTGTAGACCCGAATCGCGGTTTTCGACGACGGGCGCATCCGCACGAAGGCGCCGGCCTTGGCGCCATGGCCGTGAAGCACATCCGGCCGTGTCTGCTTGATGAGGCGTTGCAGCTTGAGCCAGACCAGCGGGTCGGTGAGATGCGGCTCGCGATGGATGGCGAGGCGATGGACCCCGAGGGCCAGGCGAGGCGCGATTTCGGCGAGCGCCGCGGCGGCGCGGTCGCCGCCGGTCAGGCTGTCGGTGAGAATGCCGACCTGATGGCCGCGCTCGACCTGGCCGTTGGCGACGTCGAGAATATGCCTGAAGATGCCGCCGACCGGCGCGCGCGTGGCATGGAGGATCCGTAACGGTGTGCCGGGCAACGTGGTCATACAGGTCTGCATTCGGAAAATGACAGCGTTCATTAGCCCGGCTCGCGCTTAACAAACCGTGACGGCGGGACCGGCGATGCCCGCCCGGTCGCGAAATTAACTCGCTGGCAACCTTAATCGATTTTAATCCCAGCATCATTTTGGACCCCATGCGGTGCCACGGGAGTATTTTCATGCGTTTCGCATTTTGGCGTCGAGGCAAGGACGAGACCGTTCAGGACGCGGCCAAGCCGTCGATCAAGGGCTCTCTCATGGAGTCGCTGAAGGCCGTGAAAATGCCGTCGACCGCGCCAAGGGCCCCGGTCGTGAAGCCGGAACCAAAAGCTGGCGTCGCGCGGCAGCCGCAGCCGGCCGATGCCGGCGATCTCGATCTGCGCGCGATCTGGCAGACGCTACTGCGCAAGAAGCATTTCATCCTGATCCCGACCGCCTGCGCGATGGTGCTGGCGCTGATCGCGGTCAACATGATCTCGCCGCGCTACAAGTCCGAGGCGCGAATCCTGATCGATGGCCGCGAGAACATCTTCCTGCGTCCCAACGGTGAGCGCACCGAGGAGCGCACGGCGCTCGACGCCGAAGCCGTCACCAGCCAGGTGCAGTTGCTGCTGTCGCGCGATCTCGCGCGCGAGGTCATCAAGAAGAACAAGCTCGCCGAGCGCCCGGAATTCGATCCGGTGCTGCAGGGCACGTCGCCGATCAAGGCGATGCTGGCGCTGTTCGGCATCGGCCGCGATCCGTTTCAACTGACGCCGGAAGAGCGTGTGCTCGACGCTTACTTCGACCGGCTGACGGCCTTTGCGGTCGACAAGTCCCGCGTCGTCGTCATCGAATTCCAGTCGCGCGATCCTGAACTGGCCGCGAAGGTCGCCAATTCGATCGCCGACGGCTATCTCACCTTGCAGCAGAGCGCGCGTCAGGATCAGGCCAAATCGGCCGGGCAGTGGCTATCCGTCGAAATCGACAGCCTCCGCAAGAAGGTCGCCGAGGCCGAAGGCCGCGCCGACGATTTCCGCTCCAAGGCCAATTTGTTCATCGGCAGCAACAATACGTCGCTGTCGAGCCAGCAGCTCAGCGAAATCAACACGCAGCTCAATGCCGCGCGGGCGCAGAAATCCGATGCCGAGACCAAAGCGCGGCTGATCCGCGAGATGCTCAACACCGGCAAGCCGATCGAGGCGTCCGAGGTCATGAATTCGGAGCTGACGCGCCGGCTCTCGGAGCAGCGCGTCACGTTGCGGGCGCAGCTCGCCGAGCAGTCATCGACGCTGCTCGATCGTCATCCGCGCATTCTCGAACTCAAGGCGCAGTTGAGCGATCTTGATCGCCAGTTGCGCGACGAGGCCGGCAAGTTGTCGCGGTCGTTCGAGAACGACGCCAAGATTGCCGGCGCGAAGGTCGAGGGGCTCAGTTCAAATCTCGATCAGATGAAGAAGCAGGCGACCGCGACCAACGGACAGGACGTGCAGTTGCGGGCGATGGAGCGCGAGGCCAAGGCGCAACGCGATCTGCTGGAATCCTATCTGGCGAAGTATCGCGAGGCGACGACGCGCGAGAACATCGATGCCGCGCCGTCCGATGGCCGCATCATCTCGCGGGCCATCGTCTCCAACACCGCCGCCTATCCGAAGAAGCTCCCAATCGTGCTGATCGCGACGCTCGCGACGTTGATGCTGACCGCGGGTTATATCGCGACCGCCGAATTGCTGCGCATGACCGCGCCGCGTCCGATGCTGCCGGTGCAGGCCGCAAGCGCGGCTCCGCTCGCGCCCGCGACGTCGCCGTCCGACACCGATGTCGCGGCGGTGGCGGCGACGTTGCTGGCGGCGGGATATCAGGCGCGCAAGATCACCGTGCTGGGGTCCGGCCGCGAGGATGGCATCACGCTGACGGCGTTGGCGCTGTCGCGCAAGATGGCCGAGCGTGCCAAGGTGGTGCTGGTCGATCTGTCGGCCGCCGGATCATTGCTGCAATTGGCATCGGTCGATCCCTCGGCGCCGGGCCTTGCCGATTTGCTGCTGAGCGAAGTGTCGTTCGGCCAGATCGTGACGCGTGACCGCATGACCGCTTTGCATCTCGTCGGCGCCGGACGGACCGGCGTCGATCGCGAGCTGTTCCAGTCGCCGCGTCTGTCGATGACGCTCGATGCACTGCTGCGGGTCTATGATCACGTCGTGCTGAACGCGGGGGTCGCGACCGATCTTGGCGCGGACCTGCTGACCATGCAGGCACGCGGCGTTCTGGTGCCGGACGCGTCGATGTCGCCGGAGGCGCAGGTGACGATGACGTCGCAATTGAAGGCGGTCGGTTTCGCCGACGTGATGGTTCTGCATCGCGTCTCGAATGACGCAGCGGGCGCGGCGCCGCGCGTCGTCGCAGCCTGATCTCTGCAGCTGCGAGCGCCCGAACAGGAAGCGCGAACTGCGCGTTTCCGACAGACCCTAGCGCCGGAACGCGTTGCGTAGCATCTGAGTCATCTGCATCAGAGCGGGCGTGTGCTTCACCAGACGCTTGGCGTGGGTCAGCGACGACAGGCCGACCGCCGCGATCGCGCCGCGCGTCGTCAGCGGCAGATAATTATCGAAGATGGCCTGATCGTCCTTGCAGAACAGCCGCTTGTAATCATCGGCGCCGATGCCGAGATCGAGCGAGCTGTAGCCCTGCTCACCATAGTAATCGATGATGCCGCGCATCAGGATCAGGCCGGGACTGAACTTCGCGTTGGCCGACATCGTGTAGGTGTTGAACATCATCGAGAAACGCTGGCCATCGGCGACGCCGGCGAACATCGCAATCACCTCGTCGGCGCATTCCAGCGCGTGGATCGCGATCGCGCGCTCGCCGCCGCCGAGTCTCGCCATGCAGGCGTCGCGCACGAATTGCTCGATGCCGGGTTCGGCGAACACGTCGGGCAGTTTCTGTTCGGCCATGCGCAGTGGCTTGACCTTGAAAAACATGTCGAGCACGCGCGTGACCTCGGAATCGTCGGTCGCGAGGAACGAGCGATAGCCCGGCAGCGCCTGCAACTTGCGTTCCTTGCCCTTGAGCCGTCGGCGAAACGAATTGCTGATGCGGTTGACCGGCGGTTCGCCCGGAACCATCGTCAGCAGCGGGCAGTCGTTGATCGAGGCCTGATGCGGCAGCAGCGCCATCGGATTGGCGACGCCCATCCAGAGATGCGGCTGCCGCGTCAGCGCCAGAACGTCGGGCCGGTTCGGATGGGCTTTGAGGCCGGCGATGAGCGCGTCGAGATCGCCCCGCGTGGCGTGGGTCGCGAAATCGCGTCGCCACAGCGCCATGTTGAACGTCACGTGTTTGCCGCCGAGGCATTGCGCGACGCGAACGCCGTTTTCAGTGCGGACGCCGAGCGGCCACAGCATCAGCGGTTGGCGATCCGCGTCATAGGCGACGACGATGAAGGGTGTCACGGCTTCGTGCGGGCCGACCTGTCGCAGCCACGCCGATTGCAGGTCGAAGCGCTGATAGGGCGTCGTCAGCGTTTCCGGCGTTTCCAGTTGCCGCCAGATCGGTTCGGCCGTCGCCAGGTCCGTGACGATATCGACCGACGCGATCGCCAATGCCGATCGCATCCCGGCGGCCATGTCGTTGTGGTCAATCGCTGCGGCCATCGGCATATCAACACTCGCGTTCAGGAAATCTTTACGTTTATCGGTTCGCGACCCTCGCAAAAGAATCTCTACAAAGCGTAAGCATGATCGGCGCTTCGCGGCGGCGTGGTTAAGGAGCAGGTGTGACACACGGCACGATCGGCGGGCGATTGAAGGCGGACCTGATCTGGGCGAGCGGATGGGCCGGCCTGTCCAGCGCGCGCGGGTGGGGCCCCAGCGCGCTGATCGGCTTCGACCGGGTGCGGCCGGTCCGGCGCGACCCGTTTCAGCCGCGCCGGCATCTCGATATCACGCCGTTGCGGCTCGAGCGGCTGATCCGCGCGCTGAAACGCTGGCGCGTCGATATCGTGTCGATCGACGAGGCCTGTGCGCGTCTGGTGGACGACCGTTCCAGGCGATTCGTCAGCCTGTCGTTCAACGGCAGCTATCGTGACATCGTGACGTCGGCGCATCCGGTGCTGGCGCGGCATCGGGTGCCGTTCACCGTCTATGTCCCGTCGGCGTTTCCGGATCGTATCGCCGAGCCGTGGTGGCTGGCGCTGGAGATCATGATCCGCCAGCACACCCGCATCAATCTGGTGATTGATCGCAAACAGACATTCTTCGGTGCCGAGAGTGCCGCCACCAAATACCAACTCTACGAGCGGCTGTATGGCTGGATGCGCGGCCTGCCGCCGGCCGAACTGGCCGCCGCCATTAACGATCTGTGTGGGCGCTACGGCGTCGCGCTCGTCGCGCCGGCGCGCGATGATGCGATCAGCTGGGACGATATCGCGCTGTTAGCGGCGGACCCGCTGGCCACCATCGGCAGCATGACCGTCAATCATCCGGCGCTCGCCAATCTGCCCGATGATGTGGCCCGGCGCGACATCGCCATGGGACGCGCGGTTCTGGAATCGGCGCTGCAGCGGCCGGTTCGGCATTTCGCATTCCCGTTCGGCGACGCGACATCGTTCGGACGGCCGCATGTCGAGATGGCGCGCGCGGCGGGCTTTACCAGTGCGGTGACGAC
>JAQGJY010000254.1 GCA_028290325.1 Tardiphaga sp. | reverse complement strand
TCGCCTCGCCTTACGCGATCTGGGTGCTGAAACAGGCCTCCGACAAATTGCCCATCGAGCTGGACGAGGCCGCCTTCATGGACGGCGCCAGTACATTGCAACTGTTCAGGCTGGTCTATGTGCCCTTGATGATGCCGTCGCTGGTCGCGGTCGGCACCTATGCCCTGCTGCTGGCCTGGAACGAGTATCTCTACGCGTTCCTGCTGCTGTCGAAGGACACCGAGATCACGTTGCCGGTCGCGCTCGGAAATTTTCTCGCCGCCGACGATTCGCCGTGGGAATTGCTGATGACCACGGGCTTCATCTATGCGTTGCCGCCGGCGGCGATCTATTACGTCTTCAAGCGCTACATGGTCGGCGGGCTGACGGCCGGCGCGGTGAAATCCTGAAACGCCGCGCCACAGGCCGGCGTCGTCAGGTCCCGGCTCGGCATCCGGCACGAGACAGATTCACGCCGCCAGCCGCGCGTCGATCAGCGGCGCGGTCCCATTCGCTTCAGGCCTGAGCGGCGGCGAGTCCCAAAGGTCTTGAAATTCACCAATGGGCTCCGCCACCTCCCGGAGCGGCTTCTGCTTGTCGGCCCAATGCAGCGAGGTGTAATCGAAGCCCAGCGCGATGGTCGGCTTGACCACATCGAAATACGGCGAGATGTCGAAATCGCGCGGCATGTACAGCGAGGAATCGCGGATGTGCAGGATTTCGCGACGCGCCTGTCGCGAACCGCCGCGCGTGATCCGCGGCAAGATCGGATAGCGCACCGCGTCGAAGGCCTGCGCGATCAGCGCCGAGCAGATGATCTTGGTCGGATCGCCGGAGCCGAACGCGATCATGCGCCGGCGCCAGCGCTGCGGCACCGGCAGCGGGATCAGATAGCGCATCAGATCGAGAATGTTCTTGGTGTCGTAATCGAAACCGACGCGATTGATCGCGTAACGGCATACCGTGGTGCGATCCTCGTAGGACAGCCCGACCGGGCGACAGATGCGGGTGTGATAGGCGAAATATTTCGACAGCGGCGCGGAGGTCACGCCTTCACCGACATTGGCCTCGATCAGGACATGCGGCTCGCCGTCGGGTTCGGTCGCGCCGTCGATCGGTCCGACATAGAGGGCGGCATGCGACCAGGTCGATTGCGTGAGATATTTGATGATGCCGGAAATGCGGTTGTTGCCCTCGACCAGCAGCACGTCGCCGGGTTCCACGACGTCGATCAAACGGTCGGGGTCGGTCGGCATGAACGGCTCGCTGCCCGGCACTTCCTTCTGCAGATAGCGCGCGATCAGCTTGCCGATATTATCGAGAACGAACCCCATCACCCTGTCTCCCCATGATCCGGCGGGTTGACCCGCTTCTTGGTGGAGCGATGATGGCGCAAAGCGATTGCAATTTGGTTCATGACTCTATGCGGTTGTTATCGGACGGTTCACCATGTCGGTTGCCGCGGGCCCGTCATTCCGGCAAATTCGCGCCGAACTTGCCATCTCTTCAAATCTTCGGAAACCATGCGCGAACAATTGCAGCCTGACGATGACGTGATCGGACCAGGCGCTGGCGCGGCCCTGACGCGGCGCGGATTTCTCGCCGGCTGCGGCGCCAGCGCGTTGCTGCCGGTCTCGGCCGCGTGGGCGCAGGCCGTGTCCTTGCCGCGCGAGGCCGACGTGGTGGTGATCGGCGCGGGCGCGGCCGGCATCGCCGCCGCGCGCCGGGTGGTCGCCGCCGGACGGCGCGTGATCGTGCTCGAAGCCTCCGACCGGATCGGCGGCCGCTGCCAGACCGACACGACGACGTTCGACACGCCGTTCGATCGCGGCGCGCGCTGGCTGCATAGCCCGGACAGCAACGTCATGGTCAAGCTGGCGCGCGACGCGGCCATCGATGTCGCGGCCGCGCCGCCGGGACAGAAAATCCGGATCGGCCGGCGCAACGCGCGCGCCGGCGAAACCGAGGAGTTTCTGGCCACTCTGGTGCGCGCCAATCGCGCCATCGACGACGCCGGCCGACGCTTTCTCGACATGGCCTGCGAGCGCGCCATCCCGAAGGATCTCGGCATCTGGACCGGCACGGTGGATTTTCTGCTCGGGCCCTATGCGCGCGGCAAGGACCTCAAGGACCTGTCGGTGATCGATCAGTTCCGCGCCCAGGACCGCAGCTCCGCGCTGACGACGCGGCAAGGTCTCGGCACGCTGATCGGCAGACTCGGCGCGATGGTGCCGGTGGCGTTGTCGACGCCGGCGCAGCGTATCGTCTGGAGCGGGCGCGATGTCGGCGTCGAGACGGCGGCCGGGCGCGTCGCCGCGCGCGCGGTGATCGTCACGGTCTCGACCAACGTGCTGGCATCGAGCGCGCTGAAATTCGCGCCCGAGCTGCCGATGCCGAAACAGGAAGCGTTCTCGCGGCTGTCACTCGGCAGCCTCGACCGGATCGCGCTGCGATTGAACGATAATGCGCTCGGGCTCGGCCGCGACGATGTCGTGATCGAACAAAGCGACAGCCGGCGCACCGCCGCGCTGCACGCCAATATCGGCGGCACCACGTTGTGCACGGTCGATGTCGGCGGCGGGTTCGGGCGTGATCTCGCCGCGCAGGGCGAAGCCGCGATGATCGCCTTCGCGATTGAGTGGCTGACGAAACTGTTCGGCACCGAGGTTGCCAAAGCCGTCAAGACGACCAGCGCGACGCGATGGAATGCGATGCCGTTCATTCAGGGCGCCGCCTCGGCCGCCTCGCCGGGCGGCCAATTCGCGCGGCGGATCATCGCCGAGCCGCACGGCAATCTGTTTTTCGCCGGCGAAGCCACCCATGAGACGTTGTTCGGCACCGTCGACGGGGCGTGGCAGAGCGGCGAACGCGCGGCGGACGCCGCGTTGAAGACGCTGGGCGCCATGAAGCCCGAGCCGGCGGCGAAAGCCGCGCGGGACAGGAAACAACCGCGCCCGCAGCGCGCGCCGGCGCCGGCCGGGCCGCGCCCGCCGCAAGGGCCGCGCTGACTTACACCGGCAGCGCGAGCTGCATCAGATCCTTGGCCACGATGATCTTGCCGGTAAAGTGTATCTTGACGTCGCGGGTCCAGTCGTCGTCGGTCACCTCAGGATCGTCGCCCGGCACAAAATGGCTGAGCACCAGCACCTTGACGCCGGCGGCCTGCGCGATACGGCCGACATCCTCGGTCGTGGTGTGGCTGTCCATCAGATGTTTCTTCAAGGTCGCACCGTTCTTCGTCTTGATGACGAGGCGATCGACCGCCGGGACATAAAGACACTCATGCACCAGAACATCCGCGCCCTTGGCGAATTCCGCGAGCTTCGGATTGTAAGCGGTATCGCTTGAGAACACGATCGTGCCGTCCGGCGTCTCGAATTTGTAGGCGAAACTGTCAACGATCGGCGGATGCGGCGTGCGGAACGCCGTCACCGTCACGTTCGCCGTCTTCAGCACGACGCCATTTTCGGTGATGTCCTTGGCCATCAGCAGCGGCCGCGGGTCGGGCCGGCCCTCATCCGCGATGCGGGTCTCGACGTCGAACTTGTTCAACTCCCAATAGGTTTTGGTCATCGTCTCGAGGCCGACCGGGCCGAACGCCTGGATCGGCGTCGAAAGCCCCGCGGCCCAGGCGTTATAGACCAGGTTGCCATATTCCAGATTGTGATCCGAATGATGATGGCTGACCAGGACATACTTCACCGACGCAATCGGGATGCCGGCATTGACGAGTTGGCGGCTGACGCCCATCCCGCAGTCGACAACGAAGGGCGTACCATCGACGACCACGACATTCGCCGGGTTCGATGCGCCGATGCCGACGCGCGGGCCGCCCTTGGTGCCGAGAAAAACAATGCGGGTGCGTGGCTTTGCCGGTGTCTGGGCGCGCAGCGGCGCAGCCACCAGTGTAGTCGCGCCGAGCGCGGTGAGTTTCAACACGTCGCGACGATCGAGCATGGCGCAGCCTCCCGACTTGATTCTATCTTGACGGATATTGCCATCCTTCGAGGCTCGGGGCGACCACAAAGCGGTCGTCTCGCAAGCCACCCAGGGTGACCGGCGGCTAGCCCCGCAACACGCCGCCGGTCTTCTTCGCCACGTCGGCGACGAGCGTCGCGCCGACCGCGTCGATTTCCTGATCCGTCAGCGTCTTGTCGCGCGGCTGCAACGTCACCGCGATGGCGACCGATTTCTTCGATTCGTCGATGCCCTTGCCTTCGTAGATGTCGAACACCGTGACGCCCGCGATCAGCTTTTTGTCGGAGGCCTGCGCGGCGCGGACGATGTCGCCCGCTTTCACCGCGCGATCGACGATGAAGGCGAAATCGCGTGACACCGGCTGCAACGGCGACAGCTCCAGCAAAGGCTTGGCCCGCGTCGCCTTGACCTTGGCGTCGGGCAGGCGATTGAGGATAACCTCGAAGCCGAACAGCGGACCATCGGCCTTGAGCGCTTCAACCACGCGCGGATGCAGCTCGCCGAAATAACCGAGTACGTTCTGCGGGCCGATCTGGATCGCGCCGGAGCGGCCCGGATGCAGCCATGCCGGCAGTTTGTCGCTGGCGATCTGCAAGGCCTGCATCGGCGCGCCGGCGGCGGCCAGCACCGCGAAGGCGTCGGCCTTGGCATCGAGCGCGTTGGCGGCAGCGCTGCCCGACCAGTGACGACCGAAACCGCTCGACGAGGCCAGGCCGCGCCGCAAACCGGCCGCCGCCATGAGCTGATCCTGCGGCCGATCGCCCTTGAAGACTTGCCCGACCTCGAACAAGGCGACGTCGTCCGTGCCGCGATCCACGTTGCTTTGCGCCGCGGCGACCAGACCCGGCAGCAGGCTCGGCCGCATGTCGGACAAATCCGCCGCGATCGGATTGGCGATCGCCAGCGCGGGCGCGCCGCCGCCGAACAACTCGGCCTCCGGCTTCGCGATGAACGACCATGTCACCGCCTCGACCATGCCGCGCGCCGCCAGCGCGCGCTTGGCCTTGCGGGTGCGCGACTGCATCGGCGTCAGCACCGGCTTGCGCGGATTGTCGCCGCGCGGAAACGGCGTCATCGGGACGGTGTTGACGCCGACGATGCGGACGATCTCCTCGACGATATCGGCCTTGCCGTGAACGTCGTTACGCCATGACGGGATCGCGACCTTCACCACCGGGCCGGAGCCCGCGAGCATGAAACCGAGATGACCGAGAATGCGGCGGGTCTCGACCAGCGAGACCTCGATCGCGGCGAGACGCTTCACTTCCGACAACGGGAAATTGATGACGCGATCCTCGGGATGGGTCTGACCGATCGCGACGACCTCCGACGGCGTGCCGCCGCAAATGTCGATCACGAGCCTGGTCGCGAGATCGAGGCCGGGCAGCATGAAGGCCGGATCGACGCCGCGCTCGAAACGATAGCGCGCGTCGGAATTGATGCCGAGCTTGCGGCCGGATTGCGCGATGTTGATCTCGTTCCACAACGCCGATTCGATCAGCACGTCCGTGGTCTCGTCGGAACAGCCCGACGCTTCGCCGCCCATGATGCCGGCGAGCGATTCGACGCCGTTGTCATCCGCGATGACGCAAACGCTGGAATCCAGCGTGTAGCTGCGGCCGTCGAGCGCGAGCAATGTCTCGCCGTCTTTCGCGCGGCGCACGGTGATGTCGCCTGTGACCTTAGCGGCATCGAATACATGCAGCGGACGCGCGCGATCGAAGGTGAGGAAGTTGGTGATATCGACCAGCGCGTTGATCGGCCGCAACCCGATCGAGGTCAGTCGCCGTTGCAGCCAGTCCGGCGACGGGACGTTCTTGACGCCGCGCACCAGGCGCAGCGCGAACCCCGGACACAACGTCTCGTCGTCCACAGTGACCTTCACCGGGCACGGAAAATCGCCGACGATCTGTTTGATTCCGGGCTGTTTGAGCGTGCCCATGTCGGCGGCGGACAGATCGCGCGCGATCCCGAACACCCCGGTGCAATCCTGACGGTTCGGCGTCAGGTTGATCTCGATGACCGGATCGCCGAGCTTGGCCCATTCGGCGTAACGCGCGCCGACCGGCGCGTCCGCCGGCAGTTCGATGATGCCCTCGTGATCGTCCGACAGTTGCAACTCGGCGGCCGAGCACAGCATGCCCTGGCTTTCGACGCCGCGAATGGTGCCGACGCCGATGGTGAAATCCTTCGCCGGAATATAGGTGCCGGGCGCGGCGAACACGGTCTTGAGGCCGGCGCGCGCATTGGGCGCGCCGCAGACGACCTGCAACGGCGCGCCGCCGTTGCCGGTGTCGACGCGGCAGACGCGCAGACGATCGGCATTCGGGTGTTGCGTCGCCTCGACGATCTCGGCGATCGTGAAGGCCGACAACGCCTTCGCCTTGTCGTCGATATGCTCGACCTCAAGCCCGATCATCGTCAGCTTGTCGGCGAGCTTTTCGAGCGGCTCGTCGGTGTCGAGATGATCCTTCAGCCAGGAGAGAGTGAATTTCATAGTCAGGACTTTCCACGCGCGCGGACGAGTCCCCTCCCCCCTTGAGGGGGAGGGTTAGGGAGGGGGGTCGCAATCGAATCAAGAATCATTTGCTGAACGCCACCGAGATTCTTGAGCACATCTGAATTCCAGAAACGCAGAATGCGATATCCCTTGGACCGAAGCCATTCTTCACGCCGAGAGTCGCGCGCGACCGCAGCGTCGTGCGCATGTTGTCCGCCATCAAGTTCAACAATGAGCTTGTGATCGTGACAAACGAAATCGACGATGAACGATCCAATCGGCACCTGCCGCCGAAAGCTGAGGCCGTTACGTCGGTGCGCGCGTAGGCATCGCCAAAGCGCGCGCTCGGCGTCTGTCATCTCCGTGCGCATTGTCTTCGCGCGGAAGCGATTGATATCCGCGACCGGGCGGTGGGCGGTCGGAAGACCCCCCTCCCGGTTCGCTCCAGCGCGCCGAAGCGCGCTTTGGCGAACCGACCTCCCCCTCAAGGGGGGAGGTGAGTCATCGTCTGTTGCCATCACCCCCCTCACGAACTCAATCCCGCCGCCAGCGTCGGGGTGTCGAGCGGCTTGAAGCCGTAATGCGACAGCCAGCGCACGTCGCCATCGAACATCTGGCGCAGGTCCGCGATGCCGTATTTCAGCATCGCGATGCGGTCGATCCCCATGCCCCAGGCGAAGCCCTGATAGACTTCGGGATCGATGTCGCAGGCGCGCAGCACGTTCGGGTGCA
>JAQGJY010000207.1 GCA_028290325.1 Tardiphaga sp. | reverse complement strand
CGCCGGTCGGCAGGTTGATCACCCCCGACATGACGTGGTCGGTAATGTTCACCGCCGCCAGGCAGGCGCCACGGTCATTGAACAGCCGGACGATGTCGCCGTCGGCAATGCCACGCGCATCAGCATCACGCGGATTCATGGACGCAACCTCGCGGCCGCGACGCTTGGTCTCCATGCTGTGACCGCCGAAATCAAATTGGCTGTGGAGTCGCGACGCCGGCTGGTTGGCGACCAGTTGTAGAGGATGCCGCGCGCTCACCACATCGACCGACGGCAGCCACGCCGGATGGCCCGGGCAATCGTCGTAGCCGAAGCTCGCGATGACATCCGACGCAATTTCGATCTTGCCGCTTGCGGTTGGCAATGGCCGCGCTTGCGGATCGTCACGAAACGCGCGGATGGTGCCGCCGTCGTGCGGCAATTGCGGGAGCACGATTTCGCCCTGCTCCCAGAAGGTGTCGAAATCCGGCGCGTCATCGCCGTTCGCGGCCAATGCGTTTTGTGTGAAGCTATAAAGATGGCGCAACCATTGCGTCGTGTCGCGGCCCTCTGTGAAGACCTGCTCGCAGCCCATCCGCCTCGATAGCTCGGCGAAGATATCGTAGTCATCGCGCGCGTCGCCGAACGGTTTCGCCAGCCGATGCATCGCGATCATCAGCGGATCGTAGGGCGTGCCGCCGATGTCGTCACGCTCTAGCGTCATCGTGCAGGGCAGAACGATGTCCGCGTGCCGCGCCGTTGCCGTCCATGCGATCTCGTGAACGACCAGTGTGTCGATCCGCGCGAACGCCTGACGCAGCCGGTTGATGTCCTGATGATGATGAAACGGATTACCGCCGGCCCAATAGACCAGCTTGATGTCGGGGTAAGTCAGCTTTTCGCCGTTGTAATCAAAGCCCACGCCGGGATTGAGCAGCATGTCGGAGACGCGCGCGACCGGAATGAATTCGGTCACGCCGTTTCGCAGTTGACTGAGCGCCGCAATCGGCACGGCATTGGTACGGCGGCCGTAATTGGCGATCGCGCCGAGGGCGTAGGAATAGCCGCCGCCGGGCAGGCCGTGCTGCCCGAGCATCGCGGCGAGCACCGAGCCCATCCACACCGGCTGCTCGCCACGCTCCGCGCGTTGCAACGAATGCGCGACCGTCACGAGCACACGGCGGCCGGGCAGGCGACGCGCCAGCGCCAGAATGTCGTCCGCCGCGAGGCCGGTGATGTCCGAGGCCCACGCCGCATGTTTCGGCTGGCTGTCAGCACGACCGAGCAAATAATTTTCGAAGGTCTCCCAGCCATGGCAATGGCTGTCCAGAAACGCGCGATCATGCGTGCCGTCGATCACCAGCGTATGGGCGAGCGCCAGCATCAGCGCCATATCGGTGCCGGGCTTGAGCGGCAGCCATTCGTTGTTCACTTCATCGGGCAGGTCGGTCTTGAGCGGGCCGATCAGCACGAATTCCGCGCCGCGCGCCGAGGCTTCGATCATGTGGCCATGTTCGGTATGGCGGCTGACGCCACCCGAGGCGACCCGCGAGTTTTTCAGCGCCATGCCGCCGAACGCGAGCACGATGTCGGTATAAGCGACGATGTCGTCCCAACTTACATTGCGACGCGACACGTCGTCGTAATTGCCCAGGATGTGCGGCAGGATCACCATCGACGCGCCAGCGCTATAGCTGTTCACCGAGCGCACGTAGCCGCCGATCGCGGCGTTCAGAAAACGGTGCAATTGACTTTGCGCGTGGTGAAAACGGCCCGCGCTGGACCAGCCGTATGAACCGCCGAACACGGCCTTTGCGCCGTGTTTGTTTTCGACGCGCTTCAATTCGCCGGCAAGCAGATCGAGCACGTCCGGCCAGTCCATCTCGACGAATTCGTCGCGGCCGCGCATCGCGCTCGCGCCGGGACCGTTGTCGAGCCAGCCCCGGCGGACCATCGGCCTCGTGATGCGGGCCTTATGACGTAGAGCCTCCGGAAAATTCTGGATGATCGGGTTGGGATCGGGATCGCCGGGATGGGGCGTGATGACGAGCTTGCCGTCGATCCATTCGCCGGAGAACGCGCCCCAATGCGAGGAGTGCGAGCGGGGCTTCGTCTTGACGTGTTCGTTCATCTGCGTCGTCCCACAATCGTTAGTGCTTCTGCTCGTACAACACCGGCACCGCGCCATCGACCATCACCTCGATGAGGCAGACGCCATCGCAAGCGAAACCATGTGCGAGCGCGCCAGGAAGGTCCGCCGCCGTCTCGGCCCGGATGGCATCGCAGCCCAGGCTTGTGGCCAGTTGCACGAAATCGATGCCGGGCAGATCGAGGCCTGGAACGTCCCGCACCTGCATCACCTGGCTGAACGAACGCATCGCGCCGTAACCCGCGTTGTTGATGACCACCACCGTCAGCGGCAACTTGCGTTGCGCGGCGGTCCACAGCGCCTGGATCGAATACATCGCGGACCCGTCGCCGATCAGGCAGACGATGCGGCGATTCGGTTTTGCGAGAGCGATGCCGACCGACGCGGGCAGCGACCAGCCGAGACCGCCCGACGCCATCGTATAAAACGAGTCCTGTCCCGGCATCGGAAGAAACTTCTGCATCGCCGGCCGATGCGACGGCGCTTCCTCGACCAGCACGGCGCCATCGGGCATCGCCTCGGACAACGCATGCATCAGATAATCGACCGGGATCGGATCGCCGGCTGCCGGCAATGGCGGCACGACACGGCCGCTCGGCATCGGCCGTGACGTTTCAGGCAGCATCCCGCGCAGTAGGCGCTACGCCGGACCCACGCTGGCGATGATGCTGGTGCCGACCGGCGTCACCGATGCCGCCGTCGCGTCGTCGGTGATTTGAAACAGGGTGGTGTCGCCATCGAAGATCGCCGCGTGGCCTTCGACGTGGAACGTGAAAACAGGCGCGCCGATGACAACAACGAGATCGTGGTCTTTCAGCGCATCGGAGAGTTGCGCCGGTGACGCATGCAGGAAGCCGGAAAATTGCGGGTGACGTTCGGGGAAACTGCACCGCGCCGAAAACGGGCTGATCCAAACCGCGGCTTTGGCCTTTTCGGCCACATCCACCATCAGTTCAACGGCGCCGGCGCGATCGACCGCCGGGCCGACGACGAAAGCGGGATTTTTGCTGGCTTGCAACGCCGCCACCAGTTCCGCCATCGCGGCCTGGTCCGGCCCGAGCTCGCGGCTGATCTTGCGGGCGGTGATCGGTGGCGCGGGCTTGGCCCAATCATCGACCGGCACGGAGACGAAAGTCGGCCCGCACGGCGGCTGCATCGCGACGTAATAAGCCCGCGCGATTGCGGCCGGGACATCCTCCGCGCGCGCCGGTTCGACGCTGAATTTCACGTAAGGCCGCGGGAATTCCGTGGCGCGATCCGCGTAGAGGAAAGCCTGCAGCGGCATGATGCTGCGCGCCTGCTGGCCGGCGGTGATAACCATCGGCGT
Source organism: Tardiphaga sp. (assembly GCA_028290325.1). Lineage (GTDB taxonomy): Bacteria > Pseudomonadota > Alphaproteobacteria > Rhizobiales > Xanthobacteraceae > Tardiphaga. The sequence continues at coordinate 14,298 of JAQGJY010000207.1, read as the reverse complement.
CTGGTTGCGGAAGGCAGTGTAGATGTTGCCGAGCGCGTGGCCGACGCCGGCCGCCGAATGCAGATTGACAAAGGCCGCGTTGCGCGTCGCCTGCGCGTAGCCATCGGCCATGCCGACCACAGACGCCTCCTGCAAACCGAGCACGTAATCGATGTCGGCGGGCCAATCGCTAAGGAACGGCAATTCGGTCGAGCCCGGATTGCCGAACACCCGGTCGATGCCGAATTGCCTCATCAGATCGAGCGTGACCTGTTTGACGGTCTGGGATGTCTTGTTGGACGACGGCATCAGCTTGTCTTCCTTCAAATTACAAGCGCGCCACGCGAGTCATGCGCGGATGTTCTGCGTTCCCTCTTCCCTTATGGGACAGGGTGACTTCGCGCAGCAAAGTCGGGTGAGGGGTTAAACTGATCCCAAACCCGGCTCGGCCATCGACGCGACGCAAGTGCGCGGCTGTCCGGTCCACGCGCTGAACTTGGACGCACCGATCGTTTCGGCGTGCAGACATCGCAATGCCGCGTCCCTTCCTCACCCTAGTCCATTCGGTCGTTTTTACCGATTAGCCCACCGGCGCCGCAGACGCCGTGCCGCGCATCGTCGGCTCGCCCTTGGCGTTGGCCACCCATAGGTCCAGTCCGGCATCGATCTCGTTGGCGTTGACGGTGAAGTCGGCGCCATCGAACAAAGGCTGCAAGCCGCGATAGACAAATTTGGCGGGTGCTTTGCCGCCGCGCAATTTCGCCGCCAATTCGACCAGCAGGGCCGCCTGCATCGGGCCGTGAAAAATCAGCCCCGGATAGCCCTCGACCTTGGTCGTGTAGTCGCGATCGTAATGAATACGATGGCCATTGAACGTCAGCGCCGAATAGCGGAACAACAGAACCGGATCCGCGAAATGGCTTTCGCGATGCGATGCTTGCGGTAGCGCGGCCGGCGCCTTGGCCGGCGTGGCATTCTGACCGGCCGCCGGCATGTCGCGATAGACGATGTCGTGACGTTCGCGGATTGCGTCGCCGCGCGACGTCGAGATGACATGATCGACCGACACGAAACACAGCGTTCCGGTCGAGCCGGTCTTGACGCTGACATCCTTGATCGTCGACGCGCGTGTCACCTCGTCGCCGACGCGCAAGGCATCGAGAAAGCGGATTTCGCCACCGGCCCACATCCGGCGCGGCAACGGCACTGGCGGCAGAAATCCGCCGCGGGTCGGGTGGCCGTCGGGGCCGAGCTTGTCCATCGCATAGACCGGCGGTGCCAAACACCAATGTGTCGTAAACGGCGCGGGATCGCCGGGCTTCGGGGTGCCGATGTCGAGAAACAACGTCGCGCGCAGGCCGGCCACGAGGTGAGCCGTCACCACGTCGGTGGCCTGTTCGCCGCGGCCGATCCAGGTTCGAAGATGGTCGATGTCGAGCGCGCTCGAAACGGCTGTCATGGCTTGGTCCTGCTCTGGCTTTGCCCGATGCCGGGCACGCCGCCATAGGAGCGCGGCTGATCGACGAAAATGGCGGCCGGCGCGGCATAGGTGACGGGGCCGTTCGGGGTGGCGACCTCGATGCGTCGCAAATGCGGATGAGCCGCCAGGTCCGCCATCGTATTGACCTCGGCGAAGGCGACATCGGCGTCCGATAATTTCGCCAGCAGCTCATCGCGTGTCAGCGTGCCGAACACATTGGCGACCGCCTGATCGGTGGCCGCGCGATTGGAGACGCGTGATACCATCGTCGCGAAACGCGGATCGGCGGGCAGATCGGGTTGCGCCAGCACGTCGGAACACAGTTTCTTCCACTCGCGCTCGTTCTGGATCGAAATCAGAATGTCCTTGCCGTCCTTCGACTGGAATACGCCGTAGGGCGCGATCGAGGGATGCGCGAGGCCGATGCGCCGCGGCGGGTTGCCGGCCTCGGAATTCAACAGTGGCACCGCGAGCCAATCCGCCATCACGTCGAACATCGAGATGCGGATATCCGCGCCTTGGCCGCTGCGGCCGCGCGCGATCAGCGCTTCGAGGATGGCGGCGTTGGCCGTCGCGCCGGTGGCGATATCGACGATCGAGAGCCCGACGCGCGACGGGCTCTCCGGACCGCCGGTGATCGAGGCGAGGCCGCTTTCCGCCTGAATCAACAGGTCGTAAGCCTTGCGATGCGCATAGGGGCCATCGTCGCCATAACCGGAAATGCTGCAACAGATCAGCTTCGGATAATCCTTGCGAAGCCGGTCCAGCGTGAAGCCGAGCTTGTCCATCGCGCCGGGCTTGAGGTTCTGGATCAGCACGTCGGCGCTGGCGACAAGGTCTTCCAGCGCCGCGCGGCCTGCGTTCGTCGCGAGGTCGATGACGACGGAGTCCTTGCCGCGATTGAGCCAGACGAAATAGCTCGACTGGCCTTTGGCGGCCGCATCATAGCCGCGCGCGAAGTCGCCCTCGGGACGCTCGACCTTGATGACATGGGCGCCGGCATCGGCAAGTCGCGACGAGCAGAACGGCGCGGCCACCGCCTGTTCGACGGCGACGACGGTGAGACCTTCAAGCGGGAGCATCGGCGTTACTCAATACGACCGCGGCATGCCCAGCACATGCTGCGCGAGATGGGATAAAATCAAATTCGTCGAGATCGGCGCGACCTGATACAGCCGCGTCTCGCGGAATTTGCGCTCGACATCATACTCTTCCGCGAAACCAAATCCGCCATGCGTCTGCACGCAGGCATTCGCCGCTTCCCACGAGGCATCAGCGGCCAGCATCTTGGCCATGTTGGCTTCCGCGCCACAATCGAGCCCGGCTTCGTATTTGCGGGCGGCTTCCTTGACCATCAGTTCGGCCGCGCGCATCGCGGCGTAGCTCTTGGCGATCGGAAACTGGATGCCCTGATTTTGGCCGATCGGGCGGCCGAAGACGTGGCGCTCTTTCGCGTAATCGGTTGCCTTGGCGATGAACCATTTGGCATCGCCGACGCATTCGGCCGCGATCAGGATGCGCTCGGCATTCATGCCGGACAGGATATAGCGGAAGCCCTTGCCTTCCTCGCCGATCAGATTCCCTGCCGGCACTTTCATGTCGGTAAAAAAGACCTCCGTCGTGGCGTGGTTCATCATGGTGCGGATCGGTCGGATTTCGAGCCCGTTGCCGCGCGCCTGCTTCATATCGACGAGAAAAACCGAGAGGCCATCGGTGCGCTTCTTGGCGTCTTCCTTCGGCGTCGTGCGCGCCAGCAGCACCATCAGGTCGGAATGTTCGGCCCGGCTGGTCCAGATCTTCTGGCCGTTGACGATGTAGTCGCCATTGGCGTCCTTCTTCGCCACCGTCTTCAATGACGAGGTATCCGTGCCGGACGTCGGTTCGGTCACGCCGAACGCCTGCAAGCGGACTTCGCCGGTGGCGATCTTCGGCAGCCAGTGCGATTTCTGCGCGTCGTTGCCATGCCGCAGCACGGTCCCCATCGTGTACATCTGGGCGTGGCAGCCGCCGCCGTTGCAGCCGGCGCGCTGGATTTCTTCGAGGATGGCCGCCGCCGCCGAAAGCCTGAGGCCAGAACCGCCATATTCCTCGGGGATCAGCACGGAGAGATAGCCGGCCTGCGTTAACGCATTCACGAAGTCGGACGGATAGGCCATCTCACGATCGAGCTTGCGCCAGTATTCGCCGGGGAACTGGGCGCAGAGCTTGGCGACGGAGTCGCGGATGTCGGCGAATTCGTCGTGATCCGCGGTCTGATGTTCAGTCAAGGAGGTTACATTCTCTTGTTATTGTGGATCAGGAAATACGAACGGGCAGGCTCTCGTAGCCTTTGACAAAGCTCGAATACACCCGCTTCGGTTCGCCGACAACTTCAATGTTGTTGAAGCGTTTCAGCATTTCCTGCCAGACGATCTTGAGCTGCAATTCGGCAAGCCGCATGCCGACGCAGCGATGGATGCCGAAGCCGAACGAGAGGTGAATCTTCGGCCGCTTGCGATCGATGATGAACTCGTTCGGCCGCTCGATGACCTCGTCGTCGCGATTGCCGGAGACGTACCACATCACGACGCGATCGCCCTTCTTGATGGTCTTGTCGCCGATCTGCGTGTCCTGCGTAGCGGTACGCCGCATATGCGCGAGCGGCGTCTGCCACCGGATCACTTCCGGCACCATCGTGTCGATCAGCGCAGGATTGTCGCGCAGCATCTGGTACTGGTCGGGATTCTCGTTCAGCGCCAGCACGGAGCCGGTCATGGTGTTGCGCGTGGTGTCGTTGCCACCGACGATCAGCAGGATGATGTTGCCGAGCAGATTGTCCGCGTCCATGTGCCGGGTCGCGTCGTGATGCGCCATCATCGAGATCAGATCGTTTCGCGGCTCGGAATTCACCCGCTCGTTCCATAGCTTCGTGAAATAGGTGGCGCATTGCTGCATCTCGTCGCGGCGCTGTTCCTCAGACTCCACGATCATGCTTTTCGGCAGAGCGGTCGCGACATCGGACCAGCGCGTCAGCTTGCGACGCTCGTCCCACGGAAAATCGAACAGGGTCGCCAGCATCTGCGTGGTCAATTCGATCGCGACGCGATCGACGAAGTTGAAGGTCTCGTTGCGCGGCAGGGCATCCAGCACTTTGCCGGCGCGTTCGCGGATCAGCACGGCGAGTTCGTCCAGATGGTCCGGCGTGAACATCGGCGACACGGTCTTGCGCTGTTTGGAATGCAGCGGTTCGTCCATTGCGATGAAACTCGGCCAATCGTAACCGGGCGGCACGTCGCGGATCGAGATGCCGCCGAGCGAGACGTCAGACGAGAACAGGCCGTGATTGGTATCGACATGCATGATGTCGTTATATTTCGTGACGGACCAATAGGGATCGATCGGCGCGTTGGTGCAGTAATGCACCGGCTCCTCGGCGCGCAACCGCTCGAACCACGGCCACAGCGTATCGTCGCGAAAATGCCGGGGCGCGCCGGGATGAAATTTGTCGAGCGGCGTGGCGTAGGCTTCGTCGCGCGCGGCGCGCAGGCGGGCGGCTTTTTCGGTGGAGATCGTGCCGTGCATCGTGTGGGTCTCTCGACTATTCATGAGGGCGTCGTCTTCAATTATTGCGTTTCGTCATCGGCCGCGCTCCCTCTCCCATGGGGAGAGGGCCGGGGAAAGGGGGCACCGACTATCGACAAGCCGCCCCGTCACCGGGAGAGGCCGCTTCGCGTCGGTCCGACCTCTCCCCGGCGGGGCGAGCTGTCGGAACTTCAGCGCTGGTTGTCATCACCCCACGATTCGCACCGGCAGCGTCTCGTAGCCTTTGACAAAGCTCGAATAGGGTCGCGTCGGCTCACCGACCACCTCGATGCGATCGAACCGCTTCATGATTTCTTCCCAGACGATTTTCAGTTGCAATTCGGCGAGCCGGATGCCGACGCAGCGGTGGATGCCGAACCCGAACGACAGCAGCGAACGCGGCTTGGCGCGGTCGATGATGAAATCGTCGGGCCGGTCGATGATCTCGGCGTCGCGATTGCCCGAGACGTACCACATGATCACCTTGTCGCCTTTCTTGATCTGCTTGCCGCCGATCTCGATATCGGTGGTCGCGGTGCGGCGCATATGCGCCAGCGGCGTCTGCCAACGGATGATTTCCGGCACCATGCTGTCGATCAATTTATGATTGGCGCGCAGCTTGTCGTATTCGGCGGGGAACTTGTTCAACGCATAGAGCCCGCCGGACATCGAATTGCGCGTGGTGTCGTTGCCGCCGACGATCAGCAAGATGATGTTGCCGAGGAAGTTCGCGCCGTCGAGATCGCGCGTCGCCTCGGAGTGCGCCATCATCGAGAGCAGATCGCTTTTCGGCGGCTGGTTCTGTCGCTCGCGGAACAGCTTTGCGAAATAGTCGCCGCACTCGACCAGCTCTTGCTGGCGCTTGGTCTCGTGCTCCGGCGAGAGTGGAATCGTCGTCGCGACATCCGACCAATGCGTTAGCTTGCGGCGCTCGTCCCAGGGGAAATCGAACAAGGCGGCGAGCATCTGCGTCGTCAGTTCGACCGAGACGCGATCGACCCAGTCGAACGTCTCATTGCGCGGCAGGGAATCCAGGACTTGCCCGGCCCGCGCGCGGATCGAGTCCGAAAGCGCGTCCATATGGGTCGGCGTGAACATGGGCGCCACGGTCTTGCGTTGCGCGGAATGCGTCGGCGGGTCCATCGCGATGAAGCTCGGGCGACGGTAATCGACGCCCGCGTCGCGAATGGTGATGCCGCCGAGACCAGCCGCCGACGAGAACGCCGCGTGGTTGGTCTCGACGCTCATGATGTCGTTGTATTTGGTGATCGACCAATAGGGCCCGAATTGGCTGTCGCGGCAATAATGCACCGGCTCCTCGGCGCGCAGGCGCTCGAAATAGGGCCAGTGGGTATCGTCGCGAAACAATGCGGGATCGCCGGGATTGAACTCGTCGAGTGGCAGCGCATAGGCCCGGTCGCGGACCGCATCGATGTCGCGCAAAACGTCCAGCGTGCCGTGCATGGCGCATCTCCCTCAAGGCCAGCGTTCACGGCCGGCTCGTTGCGGCGAATTACAACCCGTTAGCGTGCCAAGAGCAAGTGCTGTGTCGGTCGCGTTCGCGCGAGTTCCTGTGCCGTCGGGTTGCGTCGGGGCGCCGTTGCAGCATTGATGTCATGCCGTAATCCGCTCATCTATTCGCCTCATCATCAGCACGGTAAATGGTGCCGCGCCCGATTTAGCTACTCGCGTTGGCGTTAGTATGATCGCGCTCGGGCGGGCACGGCGCGGGACTCGCACGCGTGCTCGTCGCCGCCTGGTTCGCCGTTGTTTCGATGTCTTCGGGCGGGCTCTTTTCGCGATCCCGGCGGCGTGCCATGGTCCAGCCCGAAAACCGTTGCGGCGTTGGTGCCGATAGCGGGCGCGACCCTACGGGAGAGACACGTCGATGATTGCCAACGCGCAGCCCATGTTCAATTTCGATCTCGGCGAAACCGCGGATGCGATCCGCCAGACGGTGCATGATTTCTCGCAGAACGAGATCGCGCCGCGCGCCGAAGAGATCGACAAGAGCAACATGTTTCCGCGCGACCTGTGGCCCAAGATTGGCGCGCTCGGTTTGCACGGCATCACCGTCGAGGAGGAATATGGCGGCTCGGGGTTGGGCTATCTCGAACACGTCATCGCGGTCGAGGAAATGTCGCGCGCGTCGGCGTCGGTCGGCTTGTCCTACGGAGCGCATTCCAATCTCTGCGTCAATCAGCTCCGCCGCAACGGTAACGACGCGCAGAAGCGTCAATATCTGCCGAAGCTGATTTCCGGAGAGCATGTCGGCTCGCTCGCGATGTCGGAATCCGGCTCCGGATCGGATGTCGTGTCGATGAAGACCCGCGCCGACAAGAAGGGCGATCGCTACGTCCTCAACGGCAGCAAGATGTGGATCACCAATGGCCCGGCGGCCGATACGCTGGTCGTCTATGCCAAAACCGATCTGGCGGCGGAATCGCGCGGCATCACGGCCTTCATCATCGAAAAAGGCATGAAGGGCTTTTCGACCGCGCAGAAGCTCGACAAACTCGGCATGCGGGGATCGGACACTTGCGAACTGGTGTTCGAGGATTGCGAGGTGCCGGAAGACAACGTGCTCGGGCAGGTCGGGCGCGGCGTCAACGTTCTGATGTCAGGGCTGGATTACGAGCGCGCCGTGCTGGCGGCGGGACCGATCGGCATCATGCAGGCCTGCATGGATATCGTGCTGCCTTATGTGCATGAGCGCAAACAATTCGGCGCGCCGATCGGCACGTTCCAGCTCGTGCAGGCCAAGGTCGCCGACATGTATGTGATGCTCAGCACGTCGCGGGCTTATGTCTATGCCGTGGCCAAGGCCTGCGATCGTGGCGAGACCACGCGCGAGGACGCCGCCGGGGCGATCTTGTACGCGGCCGAGAAGGCGACGCAATGCGCGCTCGACGCGATCCAGTTGCTCGGCGGCAATGGTTACATCAACGATTACGCGACCGGGCGGCTGCTGCGTGACGCCAAGCTTTATGAAATCGGCGCCGGCACCAGCGAGATCCGCCGCATGTTGATCGGCCGCGAGCTGTTCACGAAGACGGCGTGAGCGCCGCGAAACTCACTTCTCCAAGCCGTTCGCTTTCGCGACCCAGGCCCGCACGTCAGTCAACACCGCCGGCAAAACCGCGCGCGCCTCGGCGACGGTCATGCCGGGCTTGATGCGGGGATCGTAGAGAATGTTTAGAAGATACTGATCGTAGATGTCGAAGAATCCCATCTGCACGTCATCATTGAACATCGTCCACGGCACGGAGTCGGTGTCGTTGATCGGTCCGAGTGACTGCAGCAGCTCTTCATAGGCGCAATCGAGAAAGACGAAGTCCCCATTGTCGACAGTGAGGATGACGTCGGAATGCTCGATCTGGTATTGCTCGTTCTTGCGGAAGCCCGAGAGGCATTGCGGATCGAGCGAATCGCGGATTTCGTTAGCGCGTTCGGTGCCATAGGCCGTGACGATGGTGCGTTGCAGGTCGCGATCGCGGACCAGCCGCACGTTCACGTTGGCGTCGTCACGTGTCTCCACGATGGCGATGTCGAGATGTTGCACCAGCCGGGAAATTTCAGTGATGACGCCAGCCAGTTGCGCTTCGCGATCGGCGCGTCCGTTGCTATCGACATAGACCCGCACCGGGCCATCATATTTGCGGATGCGGTCGACGCGGCCGGCGAGGTGGTACTCCGCGCCGAACGCGGTTTTGAAAAAACCGTCGATGATCTGCGCGTCGGTGAAGTTCTTTTTTTCGGCGCGCTGCCGCGCGGCGATGTTCGGCGTGGCGGCAAAAGCCGGCGACAGCGTCGTCGTCGAAGCCCAAAACAAGCTGCTTACGATGGCGGCGCACATCGCCAGATGTCGTATGATGCGAAAATGATGCATTGCGACGAAACTGCCGCAATCGGCAGACGCGCGCAAGGTTTCAGACGCTGACCGGAGCCGCGAAGCGGATCAATTCTTGACGACGACCGTCGTGCCGACGCCGACGCGGCTGTAGAGATCGCTGACGTCGTCATTGGTCATGCGGAAGCAGCCCGACGACACCGCCTGTCCGATCGTTTCGGGCTCGTTGGAGCCGTGAATGCGGTAAAGTGTCGAGCCGAGATACATCGCGCGGGCGCCGAGCGGATTGTCCACGCCGCCGGCCATGTGGCGCGGCAGATCGGGACGACGACGCAGCATTTGCGCCGGCGGCGTCCAGCTCGGCCATTCTTTCTTCGCGGTGATGCGGTGGGTGCCGCCCCAGCGGAAGCCGTCGCGACCGACGCCGATGCCATAGCGCAGCGCGGTGCCGTTCGGTTGCACGAGATATAGCCGACGCTCGCCCGTCGCGACGACGATCGTGCCGGGCGCGTAATTGCTGGCGAAGTTGACCGTGGTGCGCGGAATCGAACTGGCGCCGCCCGAATAGTTGAACTTGTCGAAACCGCCGCCCATGATCTCGCGCATGTCGAAGCCCTGCGCGAATGCGGCATGAGGCGTGGCCAGCACACCGAGCGTGGCGGCAATCAAAGCGAAACGGCGGGTCATCGGAGCATCCTCACAGGCGCGATCATCTACCATGAAACAGCCATAAACTGCCGCATTCCGCAACCCACGGGAGCGTGAAAGGCGGATTTGACGGGGCTGCGTGGCGGAAAAGCATCTTTAGCGTTACCGGGGTGATTTGTCCCTTTGACGGCCCGCGCGAACAATGATTGATCACGTTTTCAGCCAATCAATGGGAGCGGAAGCGATGAACGGTGCGGAAAGTCTGGTGCGGACCCTTGTGGCGGGCAATGTGAACGTCTGCTTCGCCAATCCCGGTACGTCCGAGATGCATTTCGTCGCGGCGCTCGATCGGGTCGATGGCATGCGTTGCGTGCTCGGCCTGTTCGAAGGCATCGTCACCGGCGCGGCCGACGGCTATTACCGCATGACCGGCACCCCGGCATCGACCCTGCTGCATCTCGGGCCGGGGCTCGCCAACGGCCTCGCCAATCTGCACAACGCCAAGAAAGCCAATTCCGGCATCGTCAACATCGTCGGCCAGCACGCCGTCTACCACATCGAATACAACGCGCCGCTGACCTCCGATATCGAGGGCCTGGCGCGGCCGATGTCGGCTTGGGTCAAGACCTCGCCGGACGCGAAGTCGGTCGCCAGGGACGGCGCGGAAGCGATCAATCAAGCCCGTCGTGGCAAGATCGCGACGTTGATTTTACCGGCCGACACCGCCTGGAACGAGGCCGACGGCATCGCGCAGGTGCCCGCTGACAAGCAACAGGCGGGTTATGCCGCCGACGCGGTCGAACAGGCGGCGAAGATCCTGCGCACCGGCGCGCCGACTTTGCTGCTGATGACCGGCGGCGCCTTGACCGACAAGGGTCTCGCGCTTGCCGCGCAGATCGCCGGCAAGACCGGCTGCAAGGTGATGGGCCAGACCTATAATCCGAAGATGGCGCGCGGCCGCGGCCGCTATTCGATCGACCGGATTCCTTACGTGATCGAATCCGCGTTGCCGATCCTGAAGGACTTCAAGCACATCATTCTGGTTGAGGCCAACGATCCGGTTGCCTTCTTCGCCTATCCGAACAAGCCGAGCATGTTGAAGCCCGATGGCTGCGACGTGCATCGCATGACGGCGGGCGGCGACAATTCCGTCGCCGCACTCGAGGCGCTGGCCGGTGCTGTCGGCGCCAAGGCGTCCGATGCCAAACCACAGACGCTCGTCGAACTGAACAAGCCGACCGGCGCGCTGACGCATGCGTCGATCGCGCAGGCGATCGCGATCGCGATTCCCGAAAATGCGATCGTGGTCGATGAATCGGTCACCACGGGCCGTGGTTTCTTCCCACCGACGGCGGCCGCGGCGCCGCACGACTGGTTGCAGAACATGGGCGGATCGATCGGTTTCTCGACACCGGTTTCGACCGGCGCCGCGATCGGCTGCCCGGACCGCAAGGTGATCTGCATGGTCGGCGACGGCAGCGCGATGTACACGCTGCAATCGTTGTGGACGCAGGCGCGCGAAAAGCTCGACGTCGTCACCATCGTGTTCGCCAATCGCATCTATCAGATTTTGCGCGGCGAGTTCGACGGCGTCGGCGCGGGTCAACCCGGCACGCGCGCGATGGACATGTTGACGCTCGACCGGCCGAATCTGGATTGGGTCGCGCTCGCCAAGGGCATGGGCGTCGAAGCCGTGTCGGTCGCCACTGTCGATGATTTCAACAAGGCGCTGAGCGATGCGATCAAGACCAAGGGCCCGCGCGTCATCGAAGTGGTGATGACGGCTTAGTCGCCGGCGTTTTGGCGATACAGCGCCGCGAGCGATTTCAGCGCGCGGTGCAGGGCGACGCGCACCGCGCCCTCGGTCATCTGCAAGCGTTCGGCGGTCTGCCGGACGCTCGCGCCATCCAAAGAAATTGACGTCACGATAGCGCGCTGATGATCCTTCAGCCGCGCCAACAGCTGTCCGAGCAGCTTCACGTCCGGCTCGGGCTCGGCCACCGGCGTTGCCAAGGTCTCGATCACGTCGTCGATCGGCACGTTGACGCGTCGTCCGCGCCGGCGAAACGTATCGATGACCTTGTTGCGGACGATCGCCGCGAGCCATGGCCCGATCGGCCGCGCGGGATCCCAGGTGCCGCGCTTGAGATGGATCGCGAGCAGCACGTCCTGCACGATATCCTCGGCGTCCGAACGCGGCGCGCCCAGGGTCGCGCAGCGCCGCACCGCGACACGTCGCAGATAGGGTGTGACATCATTCAGAAAACGCCGGTACGATTCGGCGTCGCCGGCGATGCCCGCCAGCAGCCAGGCCGCCCATTGCTGTTCGCGCGCGTTGAGGTCCACCCGTCACCATTCCGTCAGCCTGCGGGCACGCAATACGGCTTCCCGCGATTTGGCAAGCGGCGACGCCGGGATGTAACATTCGGGCCTGGGCCGCGAAGAGCGTGTATCGCGCTTGTTTGCGCCGGAGCTCATATGAAAACCAGCCATCTGATCGAGGCCCTGGCTCAGGATTCGGCCAGCGACGCATCGCTGCGTTGGAATCTCCCGCGTGCGCTGAAAGTCGCGTTGATCGCCGGTAATATCGCGGCGGGCGCGATCTTTTTCATCTGGATCGGCTTTCGGCCGGACATCATGGCCGCCGCCGAGACCACGCGGTTCTTGCTGAAATTCGTCATCACCATTCCGATCGCGACCGCCGCAACGGCCGCGCTGCTGCGCGTCAGCCGGCCGGGCACGGATTTGGGATCGTCGGGCTGGGCGCTGGCGATCTCGCCGGCGATTTTGATCGTCGCGGTCATCGTCGAGTTGAATGTGCTGCCGGAGCGGCTCTGGGTCATGACGCTGATCGGCAACAACGCCAGCCATTGCCTGACGATGATACCGTTGCTCGCGCTCGGGCCCCTGGTTTGCCTGCTGGTCGCCTTGCGCGAAGGCGCACCGACGCGGCCCGGTCTCGCCGGAGCGATCGCGGGGCTAGCCGCCAGCGGCATCGCGGCCACGTTTTATGCAACCAATTGCTCTGACGACAGTCCGCTCTATGTGGCGACCTGGTATCCGCTCGCAACCGGCATCGTGGTGCTCGCTGGTTATCTGGGCGGCCGCGCGTTTCTGCGATGGTGAGTGTGTTACCGCAAGGTCGGCAGGTAACTGCGATCAGGAGCAGCGCGTGACGATCAAACCCGACGATGCGAAGACATTGATCTTTCGCTGCCCGGTCGAACTGGACGGGTTGTTGCCGGTGCCGGTCGCTGCGGCGATGGGGCTTCCCGACTGGATCAAGCAGATGCCGTCGCAGGCATTCAACGATGTGAACGGCCGCGTCGGCGATACCGTCAAACGATGTCCGCCGTTCATCGACGCCATGACGTCGGGATTTCTGATGGGATTGATCTGCGATGTCACCATCGAGAACGGCGCGTTCAGTTGGGACAACGATCTGCCGCCGGGCGGCACCGTGAATTTCGCGCGCTCGCCAATCGGCTTTCATGATGCGAGTCAGGTCGGCGGTACGCCGCTATTCCAAGAGGATCGCTTCGTCGTCAAGTTTCACAATCTGTGGACCATCGAAGCGCCCCTGGGCTATTCGCTGTTGTTCACGCATCCGTTGAATCGGTTCGATCTGCCGTTTACGACGCTGACGGGCCTGGTCGATTGCGATCGCTACATCGACAACTGGATTCATTTTCCGGCGCATTGGCACGATGCGAATTTCAGCGGCGTGTTGCGGAAGGGTACGCCGGTGGCGCAATGCATTCCGGTGAAACGCGACACGTGGCAGGTCCGGACGGACACCTTCTCGGCGGACGACACGCAGCGCGTCCACGATCTGTCCAGTGCGATCTATCGCGAGACCGGCATTTACCGGCGGCAGTTTCGCGCCTAGCCATTTCCGTCGCGCAGAAATGACGCGGCTCCGTCGCGCAGAAATGACGCGGCGGCGCTCGGCCGCAAGAAGAAACGACCATGCGAGGCGGCGGCCATCACGGTCACCGCCTGTCCCGCTATCTGCGGCGCCGCACGCACAGCGTCGCGCAGGCTGGCCTCGCCGGCAGCACGGTCGCCGGTTTCGAGGAGGCAGATGGCGAGATTGTTTCGACTCATGACGTCGTTGGGATGACGGGCCAGCACGCCGCGGTAGAGGTCGGCCGCGGTCGCATAATCGCCGTCCAGCGCCATGATCCTGGCCAGCGCCGTGGCGGCGTCGTGGCGCTCCGGGGCGGCGGCCGAAACCTCGGCGAACAAAGCGCGGGCGCGGATGCGATCGTTGCGGCGCAGATGATGGAAGCCAAGTTCCAGCTTGAATTCGGCAATGCCTGGCGCGCGGGCGAGGGCTGCCTCGAGCACGGCGGTCGCGGCATCGAGGCGGCCAGCTTGGCTCAGTTGCGCGGAATGTTCGAGCACGGCCGGCGGATAGAGCGGCCGGCGCGCGGTGGTGCGCGCCAGTTGGGCGAGCGCTTCGTCGCGTCGTCCGCCGCCCGCCAAAGCCGTGGCCAGCAACGTCTCGATCGCCGGGTCGTCGCTATGTTTGGCGGCGCGTTCCAGCGGCGCGATCGCCTCGGCGGCGCGATTTTGCAGGAGCAAAGCATGGCCGAAAATCTGCAAGGCGAGAACGTGATTGGAGTCCGAGGCTAAGACTTCGGCGGATCTGCGCTCAGCCTCGACAGGTTGCTGCATCCGCATCGCACGGATGGCGGCTTCAAGCGCGCGCTGGCTCACATTGGTTCCGCCGTTCGTTGACGCGCGTTTAGACATTCTCGACCTTTAGCGTCCGAGG